>NZ_JAIFJY010000067.1:0-534 GCF_051835185.1 Klebsiella sp. K5-306 | reverse complement strand
ACCACTTTGTGATTCATGACTGGGGTGAAGTCGTAACAAGGTAACCGTAGGGGAACCTGCGGTTGGATCACCTCCTTACCTGAAAGAACCTGCCTTTGTAGTGTCCACACAGATTGTCTGATGAAAAGTAAATAGCAAGGCGTCTTGCGATTGAGACTTCAGTGTCCCCTTCGTCTAGAGGCCCAGGACACCGCCCTTTCACGGCGGTAACAGGGGTTCGAATCCCCTAGGGGACGCCACTTGCTGGTTCGTGAGTGAAAGTCACCTGCCTTAATATCTCAAAACTCATCTTCGGGTGACGTTTGAGATATTTGCTCTTTAAAAATCTGGATCAAGCTGAAAATTGAAACGACACACAGTGAATGTGTGTTCGAGTCTCTCAAATTTTCGCGACACGATGATGTTTTACGAAACATCTTCGGGTTGTGAGGTTAAGCGACTAAGCGTACACGGTGGATGCCCTGGCAGTCAGAGGCGATGAAGGACGTGCTAATCTGCGAAAAGCGTCGGTAAGGTGATATGAACCGTTATAAC
>NZ_JAIFJY010000066.1:0-539 GCF_051835185.1 Klebsiella sp. K5-306 | reverse complement strand
GCTTCGATATAGGTGTTGAGGTTACGGGTCAGAGCGGAACGGAAACCCACCAGGTGAGTGCCGCCATCGCGCTGTGGAATGTTATTGGTGAAGCACAACAGGTTCTCATTGAAGCTGTCGTTCCACTGCAGGGCGATTTCTACGCCGATGCCGTCTTCGCGTTGCACATTGAAGTGGAACACTTGGTTGACCGCTGTCTTGTTGGTGTTCAGGTATTCAACGAATGCACGCAAACCGCCTTCGTACTTGAACAGTTCCTCTTTACCGCTGCGTTCATCCTTGAGGACGATACCCACACCGGAGTTGAGAAAGGACAGTTCACGAATCCGCTTGGCCAGAATGTCCCAGCTAAAGTGGATGTTCTTGAAGGTGTCAGCCGATGGCTTGAAATGGATCTGAGTGCCGGTGGTTTCGCTGTCGCCAACGATCCGCATCGGTTCTTGTGGAACACCGTGAACGTAAGTCTGCTCCCAGATTTTGCCGCTACGGCGCACTGTGAGGATCAGTTCTTTGGAAAGGGCGTTTACCACCGAAACACC
>NZ_JAIFJY010000065.1:0-620 GCF_051835185.1 Klebsiella sp. K5-306 | reverse complement strand
GCTTTGTTCGGCGAACCGAAACCGATGATGGTTTTGCACATCAGCAGGGACGGTTTGTCGGTGACCGCACGCGCTTCTTCCACCGCGCGTTTAATCGAGTCAGCATCGTGACCGTCAACGCCGCGCACCACGTGCCAGCCGTAGGCTTCAAAGCGCTTCGCGGTGTCATCGGTGAACCAGCCTTCGACGTGACCGTCGATGGAGATGCCGTTGTCGTCATAGAACGCCACCAGCTTGCCCAGTTTCAGGGTACCGGCCAGGGAGCATACCTCGTGAGAGATACCTTCCATCATGCAGCCGTCGCCCATGAACGCATAAGTGAAGTGGTCAACAATGTCGTGGCCCGGGCGGTTGAACTGCGCCGCCAGGGTTTTCTCCGCAATCGCCATCCCCACCGCATTCGCAATGCCCTGCCCCAGCGGTCCGGTAGTGGTTTCCACGCCCGCGGTGTAGCCCACTTCCGGGTGGCCCGGGGTTCTGGAGTGCAGCTGACGGAAGTTCTTCAGCTCTTCGATTGGCAGATCGTAGCCGGTGAGGTGCAGCAGGCTGTAGATCAGCATCGAGCCGTGACCGTTGGACAGCACGAAGCGGTCGCGATCGGCCCAGGACGGGTTCTGCGG
>NZ_JAIFJY010000064.1:0-738 GCF_051835185.1 Klebsiella sp. K5-306 | reverse complement strand
AGACCATCACCTGACGCTGCTTCATCAGCGCCGCCATACGTACCGCGTTACGCGCGTACTCGACGAACATCAGGAAGGTGGAGGTGTACGGCAGGAAACCGCCGTGCAGGGCGATACCGTTGGCAATGGCGGTCATGCCGAATTCACGCACGCCGTAGTGGATATAGTTACCGGCAGCGTCTTCGTTGATGGCCTTAGAGCCGGACCACAGGGTCAGGTTACTTGGCGCCAGGTCAGCGGAGCCGCCGAGGAACTCAGGCAGCAGCGGGCCGAAGGCTTCAATGGCGTTCTGCGACGCTTTACGGCTGGCGATTTTCGCCGGGTTAGCCTGCAGCTTCGCGATGAATTCGTTCGCTTTCGCGTCGAAATCAGCCGGCATCTCGCCTTTCATACGGCGGGTGAATTCTGCTGCTTCCTGCGGGAAGGCTCTGGCGTAGGCGGCGAATTTCTCGTTCCACGCGGACTCTTTCGCCTGACCGGCTTCTTTCGCATCCCACTGGGCATAGATTTCAGACGGAATTTCAAACGCCGGGTGTTTCCAGCCGAGCGCTTCGCGGGTCAGCGCGATTTCCGCGTCGCCCAGCGGCGCGCCGTGGGAGTCGTGGGTACCAGCTTTGTTCGGCGAACCGAAACCGATGATGGTTTTGCACATCAGCAGGGACGGTTTGTCGGTGACCGCACGCGCTTCTTCCACCGCGCGTTTAATCGAGTCAGCATCGTGACCGTCAACGCCGCGCA
>NZ_JAIFJY010000063.1:0-759 GCF_051835185.1 Klebsiella sp. K5-306 | reverse complement strand
ACATGAACCCATTCAAAGGCCGGCATTTTCAGCGTGACATCATTCTGTGGGCCGTACGCTGGTACTGCAAATACGGCATCAGTTACCGTGAGCTGCAGGAGATGCTGGCTGAACGCGGAGTGAATGTCGATCACTCCACGATTTACCGCTGGGTTCAGCGTTATGCGCCTGAAATGGAAAAACGGCTGCGCTGGTACTGGCGTAACCCTTCCGATCTTTGCCCGTGGCACATGGATGAAACCTACGTGAAGGTCAATGGCCGCTGGGCGTATCTGTACCGGGCCGTCGACAGCCGGGGCCGCACTGTCGATTTTTATCTCTCCTCCCGTCGTAACAGCAAAGCTGCATACCGGTTTCTGGGTAAAATCCTCAACAACGTGAAGAAGTGGCAGATCCCGCGATTCATCAACACGGATAAAGCGCCCGCCTATGGTCGCGCGCTTGCTCTGCTCAAACGCGAAGGCCGGTGCCCGTCTGACGTTGAACACCGACAGATTAAGTACCGGAACAACGTGATTGAATGCGATCATGGCAAACTGAAACGGATAATCGGCGCCACGCTGGGATTTAAATCCATGAAGACGGCTTACGCCACCATCAAAGGTATTGAGGTGATGCGTGCACTACGCAAAGGCCAGGCCTCAGCATTTTATTATGGTGATCCCCTGGGCGAAATGCGCCTGGTAAGCAGAGTTTTTGAAATGTAAGGCCTTTGAATAAGACAAAAGGCTGCCTCATCGCTAACTTTGCAACAGTGCC
>NZ_JAIFJY010000062.1:0-838 GCF_051835185.1 Klebsiella sp. K5-306 | reverse complement strand
GCTCACGGTAACTGATGCCGTATTTGCAGTACCAGCGTACGGCCCACAGAATGATGTCACGCTGAAAATGCCGGCCTTTGAATGGGTTCATGTACAGCTCCATCAGCAAAAGGGGATGATAAGTTTAGGGGTCTGACGCTCAGTGGAACGAAAACTCACGTTAAGCAACGTTTTCTGCCTCTGACGCCTCTTTTAATGGTCTCAGATGTCCTTTGGTCACCAGTTCTGCCAGCGTGAAGGAATAATGGCCGAGCATATTGATATGTCCGTGGCAAAGCGGGGAGAGGCGTGCGATATCTTCATCATTCAGTGTTTCACCCTGCGCCCGGAGATGATCCAGGGCTGCCTGCATATAAATAGTGTTCCATAACACGACGGCGTTAGTGACCAGCCCCAGTGTGCCCAGTTGATCTTCCTGACCGTCGGTATATCGTTTTCTTATCTCACCTTTTTGACCGTGACAGATGGCTCTGGCAACGGCATGGCGACTTTCTCCCCGATTAAGCTGGGTCAGAATGCGCCGGCGGTAATCTTCATCATCAATATAATTAAGCAGATACAGCGTTTTGTTGATGCGCCCCACTTCAATGATTGCCTGAGTCAGTCCGGAAGGACGTTCACTTTTCAGCAATGAACGGACCAGCACTGAAACCTGTACTTTGCCCAGCTTCAGGGAGCCAGCGGTCCGGATCATTTCGTCCCACTGAAGGACTATTTTTCGGGGATCTGATTGCCCTCTGGCAATATCATTCAGCACGCCATAGTCGGCATCATGGTCCATTCGCCAGAAAACCGAAGCACCGGCATCAGCCAGGCGTGGAGAAAACTGGTATCCCAG
>NZ_JAIFJY010000061.1:0-893 GCF_051835185.1 Klebsiella sp. K5-306 | reverse complement strand
CAGGGCTTCGGGGTAAAAATCCGGCAGCCGGTACGCACGATTCAGGGCTTGGTGACGGCGTTTGAGCGCCTTTCCGCCTCCCGGGACGAAACGCATTATTCCCTGACCCTGCAGCCGCGTCTGGCGCTGCTCTCCCGGAGCCACCAGAACCGGATTTACCAGGATATGTCGGTGCCGGATATCGTGGAGCATATCCTGCGCACCCGCCACGGCATGCGCGGGGAGGACTTTATCTTCACCCTGGCGCAGGCGTACCCGCGTCGCGAGCAGGTGATGCAGTACGGCGAGGACGACCTGCGCTTTATCACCCGCCTGCTGAGTGAGGTGGGTATCTGGTTCCGCTTCATCGCCGACACCCGGCTGAACATCGACGTGGTGGAGTTTTACGACGACCAGCGGCACGACGGGCTGGGGCTGATTCTGCCGTCGGTGCCGCCCTCCGGCCAGCACGACAGCGGGACGGAATCCGTGTGGGCGCTGAAAAGCCGGCATCGCGTGGTGCCGCAGTCGGTGTTCACCCGGGACTATAACTACCGCAACGCGCCGGCGGAGATGAGCCTCAGCATCGATGTCAGCCGGGGCGACAGCACCACTTACGGCGAGGCGTACCACTGGGGAGATAACTACCTGACGCCGGGCGACAGCCATCCGCGCGACCCGGCGCCGGAGAGCGGGGCATTTTATGCCCGCCTGCGTCACGAGCGCTACCTGAACGACCAGACCCGGCTGAGCGGAAAGAGCAGCTGCGCGACGCTCGCCCCCGGTCAGGAACTGAAGGTGAGCGGCGGCGAAGAGGTCACCGGCACCTTCCGGGAGGGGGTGATGATAACCCACCTCCACAGCCGCGCCCGGCGCGACCGCAGTTTTGAGGTGGCCTTCCACGCCATCCCGTA
>NZ_JAIFJY010000060.1:0-943 GCF_051835185.1 Klebsiella sp. K5-306 | reverse complement strand
GTTCTTTTCGCCTTTCCCTCACGGTACTGGTTCACTATCGGTCAGTCAGGAGTATTTAGCCTTGGAGGATGGTCCCCCCATATTCAGACAGGATACCACGTGTCCCGCCCTACTCTTCGAGTTCACAGCCTGTGCGTTTTAGTGTACGGGAGTATCACCCTGTACCCTGCGACTTTCCAGACGCTTCCACTAACACACAAGCTGATTCAGACTCCGGGCTGCTCCCCGTTCGCTCGCCGCTACTGGGGGAATCTCGGTTGATTTCTTTTCCTCGGGGTACTTAGATGTTTCAGTTCCCCCGGTTCGCCTCGTTAACCTATGTATTCAGTTAACGATAGTGCAACGAATTGCACTGGGTTTCCCCATTCGGACATCGCCGGCTGTAACGGTTCATATCACCTTACCGACGCTTTTCGCAGATTAGCACGTCCTTCATCGCCTCTGACTGCCAGGGCATCCACCGTGTACGCTTAGTCGCTTAACCTCACAACCCGAAGATGTTTCGTGAAACATCATCGTGTCGCGAAAATTTGAGAGACTCGAACACACTTGAACAGTGTGTCGTTTCAATTTTCAGCTTGATCCAGATTTTTAAAGAGCAAATATCTCAAACGTCACCCGAAGATGAGTTTTGAGATATCGGTTGGTTGTGCCTTTCACTCACAGCCAGCAAGTGGCGTCCCCTAGGGGATTCGAACCCCTGTTGCCGCCGTGAAAGGGCGGAGTCCTAACCGCTAGACGAAGGGGACACGAGGTGTCGCGACTTCGCAGCCGTCTTGCTTCTTTACATCTATCAGACAATCTGTGTGAGCACTACAAAGGCAGGTTCTTTCAGGTAAGGAGGTGATCCAACCGCAGGTTCCCCTACGGTTACCTTGTTACGACTTCACCCCAGTCATGAATCACAAAGTGGTAAGCGCCCTCCCGAAGGTTAAGCTACCTA
>NZ_JAIFJY010000059.1:0-1196 GCF_051835185.1 Klebsiella sp. K5-306 | reverse complement strand
GGAAGGTGCGAATAAGCAGGTCATTTCTTCCCAAGCTGACTCGCTGATTAAAATTTCGCGGATCTGGGCCGATTTTTTTCCCGCAAACACATCGAATTAGCCTATTTAGGCTATTTTTTCCACCATTTCTGGCGTTATTTCCGGTTTTTACTGAGATCTCTCCCACTGACGTATCATTTGGTCCACCCGAAACAGGTTGGCCAGGGTGAATAACATCGCCAGTTGGTTATCGTTTTTCAGCAGCCCCTTGTATCTGGCTTTCACGAAGCCGAACTGCCGCTTGATGATGCGAAACGGGTGCTCCACCTTGGCACGGATGCTGGCTTTCATGTATTCGATGTTGATGGCCGTTTTGTTCTTGCGCGGATGCTGCTTCAAGGTTTTTACCTTGCCGGGACGCTCGGCGATCAGCCAGTCCACATCTACCTCGGCCAGCTCCTCGCGCTGTGGCGCTCCTTGGTAGCCGGCATCGGCTGAGACAAATTGCTCCTCTCCATGAAGCAGATTACCCAGCTGATTGAGGTCATGCTCGTTGGCCGCGGTGGTGACTAGGCTGTGGGTCAGGCCACTCTTGGCATCGACACCAATGTGGGCCTTCATGCCAAAGTGCCACTGATTGCCTTTCTTGGTCTGATGCATCTCCGGATCGCGTTGCTGCTCTTTGTTCTTGGTAGAGCTGGGTGCCTCAATGATGGTGGCATCCACCAAAGTGCCTTGGGTCATCATGACGCCTGCTTCGGCCAGCCAGCGATTGATGGTCTTGAACAATTGACGGGCCAGTTGATGCTGCTCGAGCAGGTGGCGGAAATTCATGATGGTGGTGCGATCCGGCAGGGCGCTATCCAGGGATAATCGGGCAAACAGGCGCATGGAGGCGATTTCGTACAGGGCATCTTCCATGGCACCGTCGCTCAGGTTGTACCAATGCTGCATGCAGTGAATACGCAGCATGGTCTCCAGCGGATAGGGCCGTCGGCCATTGCCCGCCTTGGGATAAAACGGCTCGATGACAGCGGTCATATTCTGCCATGGCAGAATCTGCTCCATGCGGGAGAGGAAAATCTCTTTTCGGGTCTGACGGCGCTTAGTGCTGAATTCACTATCGGCGAAGGTGAGTTGATGGCTCATGATGTCCCTCTGGGATGCGCTCCGGATGAATATGATGATCTCATATCAGGAACTTGTTCGCACCTTCC
>NZ_JAIFJY010000058.1:0-1340 GCF_051835185.1 Klebsiella sp. K5-306 | reverse complement strand
TATTTAATGAGATGGTCACTCCCTCCTTCCCAGTACTATGCTGAGGACAGGCTTTCATTCGGAGAACCATCATGGAAAACATTGCGCTTATTGGTATCGATCTGGGTAAGAACTCTTTCCATATTCATTGTCAGGATCATCGTGGGAAGGCCGTTTACCGTAAAAAATTCACCCGACCAAAGCTAATCGAATTTCTGGCGACATGCCCGGCAACAACCATCGCGATGGAAGCCTGTGGCGGTTCTCACTTTATGGCACGCAAGCTGGAAGAGTTAGGGCATTTTCCAAAGCTGATATCACCGCAATTTGTCCGCCCATTCGTTAAAAGCAACAAAAATGACTTCGTTGATGCTGAAGCTATCTGTGAAGCAGCATCACGTCCATCTATGCGTTTCGTGCAGCCCAGAACCGAATCTCAGCAGGCAATGCGAGCTCTGCATCGTGTCCGTGAATCCCTGGTTCAGGATAAGGTGAAAACAACTAATCAGATGCATGCTTTTCTGCTGGAATTTGGTATCAGCGTTCCGCGAGGTGCTGCCGTTATTAGTCGACTGAGTACCCTTCTTGAGGACAGTAGTTTGCCTCTTTATCTCAGCCAGTTACTGCTGAAATTACAACAGCATTATCACTATCTTGTTGAGCAGATTAAAGATCTGGAATCTCAGTTGAAACGAAAGTTGGACGAAGATGAGGTTGGACAGCGCTTGCTGAGTATTCCCTGCGTTGGAACGCTGACTGCCAGTACTATTTCAACTGAGATTGGCGACGGGAAGCAGTACGCCAGCAGCCGTGACTTTGCGGCGGCAACAGGGCTGGTACCCCGACAGTACAGCACGGGAGGTCGGACGACATTGTTAGGGATTAGCAAGCGGGGCAACAAAAAGATCCGAACTTTGTTGGTTCAGTGTGCCAGGGTATTCATACAAAAACTGGAACACCAGTCTGGCAAGTTGGCCGACTGGGTCAGGGAGTTGTTGTGTCGGAAAAGCAACTTTGTCGTCACCTGTGCTCTGGCAAACAAGCTGGCCAGAATAGCCTGGGCACTGACGGCGCGACAGCAAACTTACGAAGCATAAAGGCAGAAATACACCAGTTTAAACAATCATTCATCTGGTTTTGCGAATACTGATATTGATGATACTAACGGCCCACCGGCCTGTTGAGGAACCTGTAAAACGGAAAGGCTCATTGAAGCCGTATATTTTCTGGAGGTTCATCAGGCGCGGAACTCATCGAGGCGCGGGAATAAAATCCCATTCAGACGCCGGATAGATTCAAGCAAGCCAACTTGTCGTCAAAATCGGTGTTGCAAAAACGGGAGTGACCATAGATTCCGTTTT
>NZ_JAIFJY010000057.1:0-1360 GCF_051835185.1 Klebsiella sp. K5-306 | reverse complement strand
GCGCCTTGCCGTATATGGACACCTCCCGTTATGCAAGCCATCTCTGCATTTTGTGTAACGGGGTAAGTTGCGTTCGTATATCCGGCCTCTCTTACGATACCGTCGTATCCGGGCCATGATGTTATCTGCGCATCTGTTTCCATTCGGGCTAGCGGCTTTGCTTATCAGGGAGCCTTCGGCCAGGCCGGAGTGACTGATGCTGGTCTTACCTGTTACTCATCTCGCTTCTCTGGCTGCAACCTTACGGCAGGTTATTGCTCTTTTATCCCATGGTAATCCTCTTCACGACTCAGCAGCGCCCATGCTATACGGGCATTCTTGTTCGCCAGCGCCACCGTCGCGATGTTCCGGTTTCGTCTCTCCGACACCCCCCTGCAACCACTGGCTGCGCCTGTCAGTTTTATTCTGACACGCATTCAGCACTGCCCGCGCTCCATGGATTATCAGCGTCCGCACGTAGCGGTCCCCCCGCTTGCTGATATGGCCCAGTCGCGCCTTTCCTCCGCTTGAGTGCTGCCGCGGAACCAGCCCCAGATAAGCCGCCATTTCCCGGCCGCTCCTGAACTGTCTGCCATCACCCACTGCAGCCACCAGGGCACTGGCCACCACCGGACCCATCCCCTCTATCGCCAGCAGCCTTTTTATCCGGATATCATCCCGTGCTGACTGCTGAAGCCGCCTGTCGTGGCGGGCGACACGCTCATCCAGTCCCTGCAGCTCTTCTGACAGTTCGCACAGCAGACGAATAAAACACTCATCCCACTGCACCTGCTGCGACACTATCTCCGGTAGCGCCTTACGCAGTTGCGCTATTCCCGCTGGCAACACCACACCGAACTCCCCCAGCAGACCCCGTATCTCATTGCTCAGGGCTGTCCGGGCACGGATGAGTCTGGCCCGGACGCGGTGCTCCGCCTGCAGCGTCTGCTGCCTTTCCGTTCTGATCGCCACGAAGCGCATCCCGGGGCGGCTGACAGCCTCGCAGATAGCTTCGGCATCGTTGGCATCATTCTTCTGGCCTTTAAGATAAGGCTTAACCAGCCGGGGCGGGATAATGCGTACGGTATGCCCCATACGGGTCAGCTCCCGGGCCCAGTAGTGGGCAGAGCCACAGGCTTCAATACCGATAAGGCACGGTGAGAGTTGGGTGAAAAAGGCCGCCATGCGGTCACGGCGCAGGGTTTTACGAAGGACAACATGCTCACGGTGATCCACGGCATGTATCTGGAAGACATTTTTTGCCAGGTCGAGACCAATACGTTTAATATTCATGATGGACACCTCCTCCAGTTAACTGTAGGTACACCTCAGTCTGGCACTTTGATGCCGTAAGGGGGAGGTGTCCATCACATCGGGCTAC
>NZ_JAIFJY010000056.1:0-1490 GCF_051835185.1 Klebsiella sp. K5-306 | reverse complement strand
CAGGCCCGCGTGCTCGACGGCGCAGAAGCCATCACCTGCCGCCCGGCGGACCTGCTGAAGCCGGAGCTGGCGCAGCTGGAAGCCGATGTTAAACGTCAGGCGCAGGAGAAGGGCATCGTTCTGGCGGAGAACGCCATCGACGACGTGCTGACCGTGGCCCTGTTCCCGCAAATCGGCCTGAAGTTCCTGGCGAACCGCCACAACCCGGCGGCGTTTGAGCCGGTGCCGCAGGCGGAAGCCGCGCAGCCTGCTCCTGCCCCGGTAAAAGCTGCCGCCTCCGGCGTCTACACCGTGGAAGTGGAGGGCAAAGCCTTTGTGGTGAAGGTCAGCGACGGCGGCGATATCAGCCAGCAGACGGCCGCCGCGCCGGCAGCCTCTTCCGCCCCGGCTCAGGCGGCCGCCCCGGCAGGCGCCGGCACGCCGGTGACCGCGCCGCTGGCGGGCACTATCTGGAAGGTCATTGCCGCGGAAGGCCAGACGGTGGCCGAAGGCGACGTGCTGCTGATTCTGGAAGCCATGAAGATGGAAACCGAAATCCGCGCCGCACAGGCCGGGACCGTGCGCGGTATCGCGGTGAAATCCGGCGATGCGGTGGCGGTGGGCGACACCCTGCTGAGCCTGGTGTAAGGAAGAGGACGCGAAATGGAAAGTCTGAACGCCCTGATTCAGGGCATGGGGCTGATGCACCTCGGCGCCGGCCAGGCCGTCATGCTGCTGGTGAGCCTGCTGCTGCTGTGGCTGGCCATCGCCAGGAAGTTCGAGCCGCTGCTGCTGCTGCCGATTGGCTTCGGCGGCCTGCTGTCGAACATTCCGGAGGCCGGGCTGGCGCTGACCGCGCTGGAAAGCCTGCTGGCCCACCACGACGCCGGGCAGCTGGCGGTGATTGCGGCGAAGCTCAACTGCGCGCCGGACGTCCACGCCATCAAAGAGGCGCTGGCCCTGGCCCTGCCGTCGGTGCAGGGGCAGATGGAGGACCTCGCCGTGGATATGGGCTACTCCGCCGGGGTGCTGGCGATTTTCTATAAGGTCGCCATCGGCTCGGGCATTGCCCCGCTGGTCATCTTTATGGGCGTGGGGGCGATGACCGACTTCGGCCCGCTGCTGGCCAACCCGCGGACCCTGCTGCTGGGGGCGGCGGCGCAGTTCGGCATCTTCGCCACGGTGCTGGGGGCGCTGACGCTGAACTACTTCGGCATCATCAGCTTCACCCTGCCGCAGGCGGCGGCCATCGGCATCATCGGCGGCGCGGACGGCCCGACGGCGATTTACCTCTCCGGGAAACTGGCGCCGGAATTACTCGGCGCCATCGCGGTGGCGGCGTACTCGTATATGGCGCTGGTGCCGTTAATCCAGCCGCCGATTATGAAGGCGCTGACCAGCGAGAAGGAGCGGAAAATCCGCATGGTGCAGCTGCGCACGGTGAGTAAGCGGGAAAAAATCCTCTTCCCGGCGGTGCTGTTGCTGCTGGTGGCGCTGCTGCTGCCGGACGC
>NZ_JAIFJY010000054.1:0-1729 GCF_051835185.1 Klebsiella sp. K5-306 | reverse complement strand
TGAATATGGAAAGAGTTCTTACCCAGATCGATACCAATAAGCGCAATGTTTTCCATGATGGTTCTCCGAATGAAAGCCTGTCCTCAGCATAGTACTGGGAAGGAGGGAGTGACCATCTCATTAAATAAAGCACGCTAAGCCGGTTGCAGCGGTCGTAGCGGCCTGAACTTGCCCGCGCCGATCTTGGCGCTGCTGCGCCAGAGGTAATCGCCGGTGAGGTTGATGTGCTCCCAACCGAGCGGCGACAGGTACTGCAACAGCGCGTCATCAACGGCATGGCCGTTGCCACGCAGCGCGTGCGCAGCCCGTTCCAGATAGACCGTGTTCCACAACACGACGGCAGCCGTTACCAGATTGAGGCCGCTAGCCCGGTAGCGCTGCTGCTCGAAACTGCGGTCGCGGATTTCACCCAGGCGGTTGAAAAACACTGCCCTGGCCAGCGCATTGCGCGCCTCGCCCTTGTTCAGGCCGGCATGCACGCGGCGGCGCAGTTCCACGCTTTGCAGCCAGTCCAGGATGAACAGCGTGCGCTCGATGCGGCCCAGCTCGCGGAGCGCCACGGCCAGGCCGTTCTGGCGTGGGTAGCTGCCGAGCTTTCGGAGCATCAGGGAGGCCGTCACCGTGCCCTGCTTGATCGAGGTGGCCAGCCGCAGGATTTCGTCCCAATGGGCGCGGACGTGCTTGATGTTGAGCGTGCCGCCGATCATGGGTTTCAGCGCGTCATAGGCGGCGTCGCCCTTCGGGATGTAGAGCTTGGTGTCGCCCAGGTCGCGGATGCGCGGCGCGAAGCGGAAGCCCAGGAGGTGCATCAGGGCGAAGACGTGATCGGTGAAGCCCGCCGTGTCGGTGTAATGCTCCTCGATCCGCAAGTCGGACTCGTGGTACAGCAGGCCGTCGAGCACGTAGGTCGAATCGCGCACGCCGACGTTCACGACCTTGGTGTGAAATGGCGCGTACTGGTCAGAAATGTGGGTGTAGAACGTCCGCCCTGGGCTGCTCCCGTATTTCGGGTTGATGTGGCCGGTGCTCTCGGCCTTGCTGCCGGTGCGGAAGTTCTGGCCGTCCGACGATGAGGTGGTGCCGTCGCCCCAGTGCTCGGCGAAGGGATGGCGGAACTGTGCGTTGACCAGATCGGCCAGCGCCGCCCCGTAGGTTTCGTCGCGGATGTGCCAGGCTTGCAGCCAAGCCAGCTTGGCGTAGGTCGTGCCGGGGCAAGACTCCGCCATCTTGGTCAGGCCCAGGTTGATCGCGTCGGCGAGGATCGTGGTCAGCAACAGGTTCTTGTCTTTGGCCGGGTCGCCCGATTTCAGATGCGCGAAATGCCGAGTGAAGCCCGTCCATTCGTCCACCTCCAGCAGCAGTTCGGTGATCTTGACGTGCGGCAGGATCATTGCCGTCTGGTCGATCAGCGCTTGGGCGGTGTCGGGTACCGCCGCGTCGAGCGGCGTGATCTTCAAGCCTGACTCGGTGATGATGGCGTCCGGCAGCTCGTTGGCCGTCGCCATACGGTTGACGGTGGCAAGCTGTGTTTCCAGCAGCGTCAGCCGGTCGTTCAGGTACCGGTTGCAGTCGGTGGCCACGGCCAGCGGCAATTCGCTGGCCGGCACTGTTGCAAAGTTAGCGATGAGGCAGCCTTTTGTCTTATTCAAAGGCCTTACATTTCAAAAACTCTGCTTACCAGGCGCATTTCGCCCAGGGGATCACCATAATAAAATGCTGAGGCCTGGCC
>NZ_JAIFJY010000053.1:0-1795 GCF_051835185.1 Klebsiella sp. K5-306 | reverse complement strand
TCCTCCAAGGCTAAATACTCCTGACTGACCGATAGTGAACCAGTACCGTGAGGGAAAGGCGAAAAGAACCCCGGCGAGGGGAGTGAAAAAGAACCTGAAACCGTGTACGTACAAGCAGTAGGAGCCCACTAGTTGGGTGACTGCGTACCTTTTGTATAATGGGTCAGCGACTTATATTCTGTAGCAAGGTTAACCGAATAGGGGAGCCGCAGGGAAACCGAGTCTTAACTGGGCGTTAAGTTGCAGGGTATAGACCCGAAACCCGGTGATCTAGCCATGGGCAGGTTGAAGGTTGGGTAACACTAACTGGAGGACCGAACCGACTAATGTTGAAAAATTAGCGGATGACTTGTGGCTGGGGGTGAAAGGCCAATCAAACCGGGAGATAGCTGGTTCTCCCCGAAAGCTATTTAGGTAGCGCCTCGTGAATTCATCTTCGGGGGTAGAGCACTGTTTCGGCTAGGGGGTCATCCCGACTTACCAACCCGATGCAAACTACGAATACCGAAGAATGTTATCACGGGAGACACACGGCGGGTGCTAACGTCCGTCGTGAAGAGGGAAACAACCCAGACCGCCAGCTAAGGTCCCAAAGTCATGGTTAAGTGGGAAACGATGTGGGAAGGCCCAGACAGCCAGGATGTTGGCTTAGAAGCAGCCATCATTTAAAGAAAGCGTAATAGCTCACTGGTCGAGTCGGCCTGCGCGGAAGATGTAACGGGGCTAAACCATGCACCGAAGCTGCGGCAGCGACACTATGTGTTGTTGGGTAGGGGAGCGTTCTGTAAGCCGTTGAAGGTGGCCTGTGAGGGTTGCTGGAGGTATCAGAAGTGCGAATGCTGACATAAGTAACGATAATGCGGGTGAAAAACCCGCACGCCGGAAGACCAAGGGTTCCTGTCCAACGTTAATCGGGGCAGGGTGAGTCGACCCCTAAGGCGAGGCCGAAAGGCGTAGTCGATGGGAAACAGGTTAATATTCCTGTACTTGGTGTTACTGCGAAGGGGGGACGGAGAAGGCTATGTTGGCCGGGCGACGGTTGTCCCGGTTTAAGCATGTAGGCGGATGTTCCAGGTAAATCCGGAACGTTATTAACGCTGAGGTGTGATGACGAGGCACTACGGTGCTGAAGTGACAAATGCCCTGCTTCCAGGAAAAGCCTCTAAGCATCAGGTAACATCAAATCGTACCCCAAACCGACACAGGTGGTCAGGTAGAGAATACCAAGGCGCTTGAGAGAACTCGGGTGAAGGAACTAGGCAAAATGGTGCCGTAACTTCGGGAGAAGGCACGCTGATGGTAAGTGAAGTGACTTGCTCATGGAGCTGAAATCAGTCGAAGATACCAGCTGGCTGCAACTGTTTATTAAAAACACAGCACTGTGCAAACACGAAAGTGGACGTATACGGTGTGACGCCTGCCCGGTGCCGGAAGGTTAATTGATGGGGTTATCCTCGCGGAGAAGCTCTTGATCGAAGCCCCGGTAAACGGCGGCCGTAACTATAACGGTCCTAAGGTAGCGAAATTCCTTGTCGGGTAAGTTCCGACCTGCACGAATGGCGTAATGATGGCCAGGCTGTCTCCACCCGAGACTCAGTGAAATTGAACTCGCTGTGAAGATGCAGTGTACCCGCGGCAAGACGGAAAGACCCCGTGAACCTTTACTATAGCTTGACACTGAACACTGGTCCTTGATGTGTAGGATAGGTGGGAGGCTTTGAAGTGTGGACGCCAGTCTGCATGGAGCCATCCTTGAAATACCACCCTTTAATGGCTGGTGTTCTAACGTGGGCCC
>NZ_JAIFJY010000052.1:0-1982 GCF_051835185.1 Klebsiella sp. K5-306 | reverse complement strand
TGTCAGCACAAAGCGTTATTGTCGTCTCAGCACAATTCACACGCGTCGTGTACGCTAAGCCTTCATTTTGCTCAGCACAGGACCGCGATCTTATGTTGGTGACTATGACAGACAAAGAACTTTACCGGCTTGGCATCATTCAGCGAGTATTTGACCGGGCTTTGCTTCAGCGCGACGCAGCAGACATACTTAAGCTCAGTGTTCGTCAGGTGCAGCGTCTTGTGCGTCTGTACCGGACAGATGGCGCAACCGCATTTGCATCTTCCCGCCGTGGACGTCCTGCAAACAACCGGATCGATGAAGAAACACGCTGTAAAGCCCTGGATTTGATCCGGTGCCACTATTCAGATTTTGGCCCAACGCTCGCAACCGAAAAACTGGCTGAACGCCATCATATATATCTCTCCGTTGAAACCATCCGTAACTGGATGACAGCCGACGGTCTCTGGCGTCCTCATTCCCGCCGGCGAACCCGGGTTTACCAGCCGCGCTATCGTCGCGACTGTTTCGGCGAACTGGTTCAGATCGATGGCTCTCACCATGACTGGTTCGAAGGAAGAGCCCCAAAATGCTGTCTTCTGGTCTTCATGGATGACGCCACAGGTCGCCTGATGCACCTGCGATTCTGTGATTCAGAAAACGCGTTTGACTACATGATGGCTACCCGGCAATACATTGATAAACATGGTAAACCTGTCGCATTTTACAGCGACAAGCATGCGGTGTTCAGGGTCAGCGGACCCGAGAGCCGACGTACCGGCACAACCCAGTTCGGACGGGCTCTCCGGGAACTGGCGATCGAATTGATTTGTGCCAACAGCAGCCAGGCAAAAGGTCGCGTGGAACGGGTAAATAAAACGCTCCAGGATCGACTGATTAAAGAGATGCGCCTGCAGAACATCAGCTCGGTTGCTGAAGCCAATCAGTGGATTGAACATTTCATGTCTGATTTTAACCGTCGTTTCTCCCGGCCGGCAAAATACCCTAAAGATCTGCACCGTGCGGTCACACAGAGTCCACTGGAGCTGAATGATATCTTCGCCTGGCAGGAGCTACGGACCTTATCGAAAGCACTGACTTTTCAGTATGATAAAGTCATGTATATCATTGAACCCACCGAACAAAATACGCGCATAGCAGGTGAAAAAATTACCGTTTATGATTACCCTGACGGAAGCATTACTTTCCGGCATCAGCACCGGCCACTGGGTTATAAGATTTTCGATAAACTGACCTGCGTTGATCAGGGGGCGGTTGTTGATAACAAACGACTGGGTGCCGTTCTGAGGCTGGCACAGCAGAAACAGGACGAGCTGGAGGCTGAAGGAAAGCGAATGCGCAGTACAAAAATGCCCCGCAGGCGCGCTCAGGAGCGTGCACTGGAAGAGCTCAGGGCGATCAACCCGGTGCTGGCCAGTCCGCAGGATTTTATCCCCAGCCTGAAGCGATGAGCCCTTCCCTCACCTGTGGATCTGATATGGCCGACAGATGAGAGAAAAATGGACGACAACAAACCAGTGCTCCTGACACTTCACGAAGCGCTACGCCTGGATTTGATTGAAGCCTATATGGCGCGGGAAATCACGCTGGCAGAAGTGGCAGAGTCCATGGAGCTCACCCGTCGTCAGTGCTCCCGCCTGATTAAGCGCTATCGCGAGCTGGGGCCAGCCGGTCTGGTCAGCCGGCGCCGTGGAAAGCCCGGCAATCATCAGTTAAACACCACCATCAGAGATCAGGCACTGCAGCTTATTCGCTCACGCGGCCGGGGTATGAATCCGTCAGCCATCTGGCGAATTCTGACCACAGAATACGGTGTCCGGATTTCAAAAGAGACCGTACGTAAACTGATGATAGCCGAGAAAACCTGGCAACCACGTTCTTCCTCCAAAGCCTGACTCAACCTTAAAAAGGCATTGTCCAGACTCTCCACTGACGTCAGGTCAGCTTTGTTTTCAGCACGACATTTCAACATTGGCTAGACA
>NZ_JAIFJY010000051.1:0-2061 GCF_051835185.1 Klebsiella sp. K5-306 | reverse complement strand
CCCGGAGCTGGATAAGCAACGAACGTCCTGGCCTGCTTTTCGATCTGGCGACAGGGTGGCTTATGCAACATCGTATTATTCTCCCCGGAGCCACTACGCTGACCCGGTTGATTTCAGAGGTAAGGGAAAAGGCGACGTTGCGCCTGTGGAACAAACTGGCACTGATACCGTCAGCCGAACAGCGTTCACAGCTGGAGATGCTGCTGGGGCCAACTGATTGCAGCCGCCTGTCTTTACTGGAATCACTGAAAAAGGGCCCTGTGACCATCAGTGGTCCGGCGTTTAATGAAGCAATTGAACGCTGGAAAACTCTGAACGATTTTGGCCTGCATGCTGAAAACCTGAGTACACTCCCGGCTGTGCGCCTGAAAAATCTCGCACGTTATGCTGGTATGACTTCGGTGTTCAATATTGCCAGGATGTCACCGCAGAAAAGGATGGCGGTTCTGGTTGCCTTTGTCCTTGCATGGGAAACGCTGGCGCTGGATGATGCATTGGACGTTCTGGACGCCATGCTGGCCGTTATCATCCGTGACGCCAGAAAGATTGGGCAGAAAAAACGGCTCCGCTCGCTGAAGGATCTGGATAAATCTGCATTGGCGCTCGCCAGCGCATGTTCGTACCTGCTGAAAGAAGAAACACCGGACGAATCGATTCGTGCTGAGGTGTTCAGCTACATCCCAAGGCAAAAGCTGGCTGAAATCATCACGCTTGTCCGTGAAATTGCCCGGCCCTCAGACGATAATTTTCATGAAGAAATGGTGGAGCAGTACGGGCGCGTTCGTCGTTTCCTGCCCCATCTGCTGAATACCGTTAAATTTTCATCCGCACCTGCCGGGGTTACCACTCTGAATGCCTGTGACTACCTCAGCCGGGAGTTCAGCTCACGGCGGCAGTTTTTTGACGACGCACCAACGGAAATTATCAGTCGGTCATGGAAACGGCTGGTGATTAACAAGGAAAAACATATCACCCGCAGGGGATACACGCTCTGCTTTCTCAGTAAACTGCAGGATAGTCTGAGGCGGAGGGATGTCTACGTTACCGGCAGTAACCGGTGGGGAGATCCTCGTGCAAGATTACTACAGGGTGCTGACTGGCAGGCAAACCGGATTAAGGTTTATCGTTCTTTGGGGCACCCGACAGACCCGCAGGAAGCAATAAAATCTCTGGGTCATCAGCTTGATAGTCGTTACAGACAGGTTGCTGCACGTCTTTGCGAAAATGAGGCTGTCGAACTCGATGTTTCTGGCCCGAAGCCCCGGTTGACAATTTCTCCCCTCGCCAGTCTTGATGAGCCGGACAGTCTGAAACGACTGAGCAAAATGATCAGTGATCTACTCCCTCCGGTGGATTTAACGGAGTTGCTGCTCGAAATTAACGCCCATACCGGATTTGCTGATGAGTTTTTCCATGCTAGTGAAGCCAGTGCCAGAGTTGATGATCTGCCCGTCAGCATCAGCGCCGTGCTGATGGCTGAAGCCTGCAATATCGGTCTGGAACCACTGATCAGATCAAATGTTCCTGCACTGACCCGACACCGGCTGAACTGGACAAAAGCGAACTATCTGCGGGCTGAAACTATCACCAGCGCTAATGCCAGACTGGTTGATTTTCAGGCAACGCTGCCACTGGCACAGATATGGGGTGGAGGAGAAGTGGCATCTGCAGATGGAATGCGCTTTGTTACGCCAGTCAGAACAATCAATGCCGGACCGAACCGCAAATACTTTGGTAATAACAGAGGGATCACCTGGTACAACTTTGTGTCCGATCAGTATTCCGGCTTTCATGGCATCGTTATACCGGGGACGCTGAGGGACTCTATCTTTGTGCTGGAAGGTCTTCTGGAACAGGAGACCGGGCTGAATCCAACCGAAATTATGACCGATACAGCAGGTGCCAGCGAACTTGTCTTTGGCCTTTTCTGGCTGCTGGGATACCAGTTTTCTCCACGCCTGGCTGATGCCGGTGCTTCGGTTTTCTGGCGAATGGACCATGATGCCGACTATGGCGTGCTGAATGATATTGCCAGAGGGCAATCAGATCCCCGAAAAATAG
>NZ_JAIFJY010000050.1:0-2438 GCF_051835185.1 Klebsiella sp. K5-306 | reverse complement strand
GCCAGGCCTCAGCATTTTATTATGGTGATCCCCTGGGCGAAATGCGCCTGGTAAGCAGAGTTTTTGAAATGTAAGGCCTTTGAATAAGACAAAAGGCTGCCTCATCGCTAACTTTGCAACAGTGCCCCACATCTTTTGTCACCAACGAGCGGCTGCCTATCACCGCACCGTGCCCGATCTTGATTCCGGGCATGACCATTGCCTCAGAGCCGATCCAAACGTCATTGCCAATGACAGTATTACCTGCTTTTTGGAAGGCATCGAGTGCGCTTGAGAATGCAGGTTCTTCCTGCATATAAAAGAACGGGAAAGATGATGCCCAGTCGTACCGATGCCCCTGATTGCCAGCCATGATAAAGGAAGCCCCACTCCCGATAGAGCAGAAACTACCGATGATCAACTTATCAACGTCATCACGGTCCGGAAACAGATACCGTGCGCAGTCATCGAATGAGTGCCCATGATAGTAGCCAGAGTAATAGCTGTACCGCCCAACTTTGATATTGGGGTTCTTCACTTGCTCAGAAAGCAGCTTGCCTTTGAAGGGGCTATCAAAGTAGTTGGTCATAAGAGATCCCGCGGTCTGTGACTTTGCCGTCTAACGTTTGAAATAAGGGGCGCCGAGCGCCAGCGAGGGGAGCCAAAAGCTTGCTTTTGGCCGTCCCGACTTGATTGAAGGGTTGGGCGATTTTGCCATTAGATTTTTTATAAATTTAGTGTGTTTAGAATGGTGATCGCATTTTTCTTGGCTTTTATGCTTGATGTTAAATTCGACCCCAAGTTTCCTGTAAGTGCGGACACAAAAACATATTTATGTCCTGATTTGCTTATAATAAACCCTTCAAACCATCCGTTTTGTAAGGTTCTATTTGCTGTGAATCCTGCACCAGTTTTCCCATACAGTTTTGTACTATTATCCAGATCTTGTAGATACATGTTCTCTATGGTGTTTTCTATGGCTGAGTTTTTAACTGGGAGATTGTGATTAATAATTTTACGCAGGAATTGAATTTGTTCTTCTGGTGAAATTTTTAAGCTACTTTCGAGCCATGCTTCTGTTAATCCGTTGTTTCTTTCTTTATCTCCAGAGAAGTCTTGATTTCCATAATCAAAATCTTTGAGATAATTCTTGATTTTATTTAATCCAATTTTTTGGGTTATTTCTTGCGAAACCCAAACAACAGAAAATTGCATCCACGTCTTTGGTGTATGATTGCTGTTCCAGATCTCCATTCCTTTGGGGGTTTTATCCCATTTGAATATGGTTTTCTGATCTATTATTTCCGCATCAAATGCCATAAGTGATAATGCGATCTTGAAAGTTGAATCTGGTGCCATTTGCGTTGCACACTTTGCTTTATTGAATTGAGCAATTTCAGCGTTTGTGGATGCATCGTAAAGTAAAAAACAACCTTCAGTTCCTTCAAATAATGGAGATGCAACAGTAGAGATATCTGTTGATGCACTGGCGCTGCTGTAGATAATATTTGCAATTATTAAAAAAATAGCGAAGTTGATATGTATTGTGTTTTTCATAATAAGTATTGGTTTGGTAAAGGGCTTAATTTTAACGGCTAACAATTAATGAGGCTCCGGGTTCGCCCAACGTTTGACATGAGGGGCGGCCAAGGGCGCCAGCCCTTGGACGTCCCCCTCGATGGAAGGGTTAGGCATCACTGCGTGTTCGCTCGAATGCCTGGCGTGTTTGAACCATGTACACGGCTGGACCATATGGGGTGGTTACGGTACCTTGCCTCTCAAACCCCGCTTTCTCGTAGCATCGGATCGCTCGCAAGTTGCTCGGCGACGGGTCCGTTTGGATCTTGGTGACCTCGGGATCATTGAACAGCAACTCAACCAGAGCTCGAACCAGCTTGGTTCCCAAGCCTTTGCCCAGTTGTGATGCATTCGCCAGTAACTGGTCTATTCCGCGTACTCCTGGATCGGTTTCTTCTTCCCACCGTCCGTCCCCGCTTCCAAGAGCAACGTACGACTGGGCATACCCAATCGGCTCTCCATTCAGCATTGCAATGTATGGAGTGACGGACTCTTGCGCTAAAACGCTTGGCAAGTACTGTTCCTGTACGTCAGCAAGTGTCGGGCGTGCTTCTTCTCCGCCCCACCACTCGACGATATGAGATCGATTTAGCCACTCATAGAGCATCGCAAGGTCATGCTCAGTCATGAGGCGCAGTGTGACGGAATCGTTGCTGTTGGTCACGATGCTGTACTTTGTGATGCCTAACTTTGTTTTTGCGTTGCTCATGATGTCTAACTCCCAATTTGTGTAGGGCTTATTATGCACGCTTAAAGGCACTGTTGCAAAGTTAGCGATGAGGCAGCCTTTTGTCTTATTCAAAGGCCTTACATTTCAAAAACTCTGCTTACCAGGCGCATTTCGCCCAGGGGATCACCATAATAAAATGCTGAGGCCTGGC
>NZ_JAIFJY010000049.1:0-2853 GCF_051835185.1 Klebsiella sp. K5-306 | reverse complement strand
AGTACCAGCGTACGGCCCACAGAATGATGTCACGCTGAAAATGCCGGCCTTTGAATGGGTTCATGTGCAGCTCCATCAGCAAAAGGGGATGATAAGTTTATCACCACCGACTATTTGCAACAGTGCCTCTCGATAGGTATAGTGTTTTGCAGTTTAGAGGAGATATCGCGATGCATACGCGGAAGGCAATAACGGAGGCAATTCGAAAATTAGGAGTCCAAACCGGTGACCTGTTGATGGTGCATGCCTCACTTAAAGCGATTGGTCCGGTCGAAGGAGGAGCGGAGACGGTCGTTGCCGCGTTACGCTCCGCGGTTGGGCCGACTGGCACTGTGATGGGATACGCGTCGTGGGACCGATCACCCTACGAGGAGACTCTGAATGGCGCTCGGTTGGATGACAAAGCCCGCCGTACCTGGCCGCCGTTCGATCCCGCAACGGCCGGGACTTACCGTGGGTTCGGCCTGCTGAATCAATTTCTGGTTCAAGCCCCCGGCGCGCGGCGCAGCGCGCACCCCGATGCATCGATGGTCGCGGTTGGTCCGCTAGCTGAAACGCTGACGGAGCCTCACGAACTCGGTCACGCCTTGGGGGAAGGGTCGCCCGTCGAGCGGTTCGTCCGCCTTGGCGGGAAGGCCCTGCTGTTGGGTGCGCCGCTAAACTCCGTTACCGCATTGCACTACGCCGAGGCGGTTGCGGATATCCCCAACAAACGATGGGTGACGTATGAGATGCCGATGCTTGGAAGAAACGGTGAAGTCGCCTGGAAAACGGCATCAGAATACGATTCAAACGGCATTCTCGATTGCTTTGCTATCGAAGGAAAGCCGGATGCGGTCGAAACTATAGCAAATGCTTACGTGAAGCTCGGTCGCCATCGAGAAGGTGTCGTGGGCTTTGCTCAGTGCTACCTGTTCGACGCGCAGGACATCGTGACGTTCGGCGTCACCTATCTTGAGAAGCACTTCGGAGCCACTCCGATCGTGCCAGCACACGAAGCCGCCCAGCGCTCTTGCGAGCCTTCCGGTTAGAGGCCGTCGACAATGATAATCTGGATCAACGGACCTTTCGGCGCCGGAAAGACGACTCTCGCTGAGCGGCTGCGCGATCGGCGTCCGAAATCGCTGATCTTTGACCCTGAGGAAATCGGGTTCGTGGTGAAAGAAACGGTCCCCATACCAGCGAGCGGAGACTATCAGGATCTCCCCTTGTGGAGGGGACTTACGATCGCTGCGGTCAGCGAGATTCGCAGGAATTACTCGCAGGACATCATCATCCCAATGACGCTCGTGCACCCGGACTATCTGACTGAGATACTCGACGGGTTAAGGCAGATCGACGATCAGCTGCTGCACATCTTTCTGATGCTTAACGAGGACCTATTGCGTCACCGGATCTCGAACCAGACCATGCATCCTGACCCGAATCGGAATGCGGAGATTCGAGAGTGGCGATTAGCGAATGTCGCCCGATGCTTGGCCGCAAGGGAACGGCTTCCGTCCACAACCCGTGTTCTCGATAGTGGTGCACACACCAGCGATGAACTTGCAGCGATGGTGCTCGACAGACTCGATCAGCGCACCTGATCGCCTTAGAGCTGGCTCGGGAAATCTGCACAGCGGGGATAAGTGGAGTTTCTGCCTGACTTCGGCTTAGATGCCGGGAACAGGAGAGACCATGACGAGACGACCGCGCCGGAACCATAGCCCGGCTTTCAAGGCGAAGGTGGCACTTGCCGCCATCCGAGGTGAGCAGACGCTGGTGGAGTTGTCCCAGCAGTTCGATGTGCACGCCAACCAGATCAAGCAATGGAAAGACCAGCTCCTTGAGGGGGCGACAGGTGTGTTCGGCGATGAAACGAAAGCGGAGCCGTCGGGTCCGACCATCGATGTCAAAACGCTGCACGCGAAAATCGGCGAACTGACACTGGAGAACGATTTTTTATCCGGTGCGCTCGGCAAGGCGGGATTGCTGGGCGGAAAGAAATGATCGACCGCGAGCACAAGCTATCCGTCGTGCGCCAGGCGAAGCTTCTCGGCTTCAGCCGTGGCAGCGTCTACTATCTGCCTCGTCCGGTGTCTGACGGCGATCTGGCCCTTATGCGCCGGATTGACGAATTGCATCTCGACTACCCCTTTGCCGGAAGTCGGATGTTGCAAGGGCTCTTGAGAGGAGAAGGTCTGGAGACCGGGCGGCGACACGTCGCCACGCTGATGAAGAAGATGGGCATCAAGGCGATCTACCGCCGCCCGAACACCTCGAAACCAGCGCCAGGGCACATACGAAAGCTGGCAGTCACCCGGCCCAATCAGGTGTGGGCAATGGACCTGACCTACATCCCCATGGCGCGGGGATTTGTCTATCTGTGCGCCGTCGTGGACTGGTTCAGCCGGAAGGTCTTGTCATGGCGGTTGTCGATCACGATGGAAGCAGCCTTCTGCATCGAGGCGGTGGAGGAGGCACTTGCCCGTCATGGCAGGCCGGAAATCTTCAATACCGACCAGGGATCGCAGTTCACCTCCATCGACTTCACCGCCGTGCTGAAGAGGTCACAGATTGCCATCTCGATGGATGGCAAGGGTGCGTGGCGAGACAATGTCTTCGTCGAGCGGCTCTGGCGTTCGATCAAATACGAGGAAGTCTACCTCCATGCCTACAAGACTGTGTCCGAGGCACGCGCTGGCATCGCCCGATATCTGAACTTCTACAACACCAGACGCCCACATTGGCACTGTTGCAAAGTTAGCGATGAGGCAGCCTTTTGTCTTATTCAAAGGCCTTACATTTCAAAAACTCTGCTTACCAGGCGCATTTCGCCCAGGGGATCACCATAATAAAATGCTGAGGCCTGGC
>NZ_JAIFJY010000048.1:0-3077 GCF_051835185.1 Klebsiella sp. K5-306 | reverse complement strand
GGTTCATTATTCACTCACCTTCCCCGCGTCATATTCCTCTTCATCCGTGCGGCCGGCTGCCGGGACACCGGCGCTGAATATCTGCGCCGGCAGCCTGAAGTTGCGCAGTTTCAGCAGCGCCAGCGGACCGTCGCCCAGCTCCGTGCGCAGCAGCCACTGCAGCTGCCGCCTGTCCGGCGCGGTGACGGTCAGCCGGTACAGCCCGTCCCCCGCTTTCTGCCGCGCCATCGGCTCCAGCATCCGGATGACGCCCCACGGGCCGCTGTGGTTTGCATACAGACGGCTTCCCGCCGTCGTTGACGTCCAGGTCAGCATCGCCCCCGGTTTATTCATCACCCCCGGCCAGCGGAAGCGCTGCCAGTCGGCCAGCTGGTTAAAATAGTGCAGCGTCTGCCCGTCAAGCGTCAGCGCTGTTTCCACCACTTCCCGCATCGCCACCCCCTGCATCTCAAAGCTGATGCCCTGGCTGCCGTCGGTGAACAGGATATCGGACAGCTGGCTGAGCTGGTTCACCGCGTTCAGGAAGGCCGGGCTGAAGGTCAGCCCCTGGCTGCGGGTGCTGTCCGCCACCCAGTCGCTGCCCTCCCGGCGCAGCACCCCGCCCAGCTCCGTACTGAGAAAACGGTCAATACGTCCGGTATCGCGGCGGATAAACGCCGCCAGCATCGGCAGCGAAGCGTCGCTCTTCCCGGCCGCAAAGGGATAGCGCCCCTGAAACGCCGCATTCCAGTTCGCGACCACGGAGCGCTGCCACGCCTCGTTCAGGCTGGCCGCCGACGGCTGCAGTACCGCCTCCCGGGCCTGAGTCAGCGGCTGAACAAACATCGTCTGCCCGAAACCGCGCCACGCCTCACCGAGGCTGGCCGCCACCAGGGTGCCGTACTCCTGCGTGTCGGTCAGCTCCACGCTCCGGCCCCGGAACACCGTCTGCGCCAGCTGCTGCATCATCGCCTGCGGGTCGGCGGCGTTCGCCACCTGCTGAAGTTTCAGGCGCACGCGGGTGATGCGGGTGAGCCAGGTCTGTAAGCTGAGCGAGCTGTCGGCAGCCATCACCTTCTGCGCGCTGTTTTTGCCCGTCAGGGTCAGCAGCGGGCCGAAGGTGCTGTCCAGCGGGCCGCGAGGACCGGCTGCCTGCTGGTCAATGACCGGCTTTTTATCCTTACCCGGCAGATTTTTCGCCGTCCTCACCAGGAAATCAGAGAGAGCCTCCCCCTGCTCTCCGGTCTGCCCCTGCCAGGCCAGAGTGTTCATCAGCGCAATCAGCGGCGACTGGCGGACATCGCCGGTCAGGGTGAGCTGGTCGGTGACATCGGTAATGTTGTGCGCCGGATTCAGCCGGATGCTGTTAAGGAAGTTCAGCCACGCTCCGGCAAAATCGGTAAAGTAGCGGTTCGTCAGCCGCTGTTTCAGCGCCTCCGGGGAGACATCCGTGGACACGGTGTTACGGTTGTCGCTCAGCACCCAGTCGATTTCATCGCGCCGCGAGGCCACGGCGGCGTCGATGGCGTCCTGAATCCCGCCTTCCCACGCCTGGCGGGTGAACATTCCCGGCACCACCTCGCCCGTGCTGAACAGACGGCGGGCGTCGGTCTGCGGCGTCATGTCCTCAAGCGTCATATCGGCATAGTTGCGCCGGACGGCCGTCAGCATGTTCTCATAGAGCGTGCTTTCGGCGTTGCGCTGGCCTGCCTGCTCCAGCAGCACCCTGCGCACCTGCGCCACCAGCGCCGCATCCGGCGTGATTTTCCATGACGGCTGCGCGGGCAGGCTCTGCATGTAAAAGGTGTGCAAATCCGGCGCCATCTCCTGCCACAGCGCCGGGGACAGACCCGGACGGGACGGTTCGGCGGTTTTCATCACCTGCGCAAAAAACGCGGCGTCCGCCTTCTCCGGGTGCGCCATCATCAGGTACGCCTTCAGCTGGTCGTAGCCCCGCTTCGCCCGTTTCTCGCGCAGCGGACTGCGCGGCGGCAGGTCTGCCAGCGCGTTCAGCTGCTTTGTGAGCGCCTGCGCCGCCGCATCGCGTATCAGCCGGTTATTCGCCTGCCCGTACCACGGCATCAGGGCCGCCAGCAGCGGGGCGTTATGGTCCAGCCCGAAGCGCTGATACCAGGGCGCGCCGTGCGCCTGCTGATGCTGTAACCGTCCGATATCGTTACGCAGCGCCTGCAGCGCCATCAGCTGTTCATCATTCACCGCGGGAGAGCTCACCAGCAGCTGCGCCGCGCTGACAATATGCTGGCGGTTAACGGCGAAGGAGACCAGGCTGCCCGCCCCCCACAGGGCCATCAGCGACAGGGCGATAACCCCCGATGCGCGCTGCCAGGGCAGACCGGCCCGCACGCCCCGCGCCTGAGCGCAGTCCGCCGTCACTCCCTGCCAGACCGCCGGAGCGGACCAGCGGTGAGGATGTGGCGCCTCCCCGGCGGTCGTGTCCGGCGCCAGCGGCGGGCTGAACATCAGGCCGCGCAGCGGAACGCGCTGCAGGCGCTCCGTCAGCCAGGGCGTCAGCAGCGTACGCCAGCGGGCAATGCCGCTCCCCTCTAGCGTGCGCCCCAGGCGCAGCAGATAATCATGGGCCGGGTCGGCGCACAGCTGCTGCATTCCCCTTTCCCCCAGGGACGGCAGAATGGCGCGGAGTTGTTGCGCCACCCCCTCCGGCGTGGCGCCGGGCGGGAACAGCGCCCCCACCGTCTGGCTGATGCGGGTATCCTGCGGCCAGGCGCTGTCAGTCACCTGCCACAGGTACACCGGCGGCTGCCAGCGCAGGGCCTCTCCGACCTGCTCGAGGGTGCGAAGATGGTTATCCAGGGTAGCACTGGTCGCCTGCGCCTCATCAAGCGCCAGCACGATGCCGTCCAGCGGACGGCTGCGGCGCAGCTTGCGCAGGGCGGTCAGGCGTTCAGTATCCGGCGCCGATGACAGAGTGCCGCCGTAAATCAGCACCGTGCGGTGGCCTTCGAGCCACTGCTTTTCCGCCAGACCGGGGGCGATGGCGGCAATGTGCGCGGGTTCACCGGCCACCAGCAGCAGGCGGACTTTGTGGCGCCAGAAACGGGTATAGCGGCGGCGGAGAT
>NZ_JAIFJY010000047.1:0-3551 GCF_051835185.1 Klebsiella sp. K5-306 | reverse complement strand
CGAGGGACGCAGCTATCGCTGGATCGCACGCGAGCTCGGTATCAGCAAGAATACCGTCGCTGACATCGTGCAACGACACAGAGCTAACGCTTAGGGTGTCATTTCGCCCTCAGCCGGAACCGACCCCTCAAACGCTCCAGAAACGATTCTGGGGCGTAACCCATTAAATCCTACGTCTTACCCCCTGAAAACGCCTCAAAATCGCGCTGATGGGTTTTACGGGTATGAATTGTTATGCACCAGACTGGCTGGAGGCAGATTTCATCCTGAATTCACGCCAGACAACTCAAAACCCGCACCAAACCCGACTGAAAACGGTGAACGGGGACGCAATTTATTGCGTGGCCGTGAAGCGTTGCCGGCGCAGCCGGAAAACCGGTTTTCAGCACGTTCAGGAATCGAGTTCGTCGACGCCCGGCAATCACGCTATGGCAAGTCGCCGGACGACTCACCACACGATTCACCGGCGACTCTTCACTAGAGTCGTACCTAGAGTCGCCGAGTCTAAAAAAAACCAACCGGGGAGTCGGGTCTAGAGTCGGGTCGTTATTAACTCATTGTTTTTATAGTCCTGAGTCGTTACCGACTCTATGGCGACTCGCCGGGGACTCTATGACGACTCGTCATAGAGTCGGATCTATGTAAATGAAATTTAAAAAACGAAATATCAGGAAAATAAACTACTGATATTAAATACAAATCTGCAAAAATTTAATTTTGCGTAGTGTGTGGGTATTTTTAGTGGTGAGGAGCGTTCAGAGATCTGACGATTTTTGGGAAGGTTCAGGAACTCCACGGGATGGCCGGAAAGGAAAACTGAAGCATGACGGGGTCAGGATTTTTTCCAGAATTTCCACCACGGAGAATGAACTTGTGGAGAGGGTTCGTGCTTGTGTTCCAGAAGCTGCATAGCCTGGCGAAGAGAATCGATATGTTCATCACGAGCTTTAACAGCCCCTTTAAGACCATCGTTTTCAGCTTCAAGCAAAGCAATTTTATGCTGTAAATCATGTAAACCAAGGATGTTAACCGCTGTAGCGCCTGCGTCACCGTTTACATCATGTTTTACAGTGTCTTCCCCACCATACAGCGAGCCAAAAATCCTAATAAGCTCTGATGTATCAATAACTTTAGTGTTTTTCCCATGCTTTACAACAGAGGTGTAACTTAGTTTCCCACTGTTAATCATCTTGTAAATTGTGGGGCGACTAACCTTAACAAGCCGTGCCGCTTCACTAATAGACACTCTGGCCATCAGTTACCATCCTGTAATTCATCCAGTCTCGAGGACAGTGTACGGAAAAGATGCTCCGCATCATCGTGGAGTTTCTCACAAAGGTCGGCCTCGATATCGAGATCAAACTCGTTAAGCTTCTCCAGCAGAAGCAGAGACTGATTCTGGATGAATTTAGCCATATTCAGCGCTGTTTTCTGTTGTTTAGTCATAAAGGGCCTCAGAGCGTCAGTGCTCAGTGTCAAACCAGTCTCTTTTCCGCTTCCTCGCTCACTCAGTCGCTATGCTCCTGCCGTTCGACTGCGGCGAGCGGTCGCAACTCACGTATAAGGGCATGAGACGAGAGCGCGGATAGCCAGAGAGGACAAGGAGAAGGCCGCGGCGTTGCCGTTTTTCCATAGGCTCCGCCCCCCTGACAAGCATTACAGAAACAAACGCTCAAATCAGTGGTGGCGAAACCCGACAGGACTATAAAGATACCTATCATTTCTGATAGGTGGCTCCCTCGTGCGCTCTCCTGTTCCTGCCATTCGGTTTACCCGTGTCATTCCGCTGTTATGGCCGCGTTTTTCTCATTCCACGCCTGACACTCAGTTCCGGGTAGGCAGTTCGCTCCAAGCTGGACTGTATGCACGAACCCCCCGTTCAGTCCGACTACTGCGCCTTATCCGGTAACTATCGTCTTGAGTCCAACCCGAATAGGCACGACAAAGCGCCACTGGCAGCAGCCACTGGTAACTGATTAGAGGAGTTAGTCTTGAAGTTATGCGCCGGTTAAGGCTAAACTGAAAGGACTGATTTGGTGACTAGCTCCTCTTTAGCCAGTTACCTTGGTTTAGTGAACTTGCCGGTTCACCAACCTTAAAAAAGCCACCTTGCCGGGTGGTTTTTTTTTTACTTTCACATATATCTCATAGATATATGTGAAAGTACTCTAGCATTTATCGCCAAAGATAAGATCATCAAACTGATTAGCTGGGTAGAAAAATGTTTTATTATCATCAGCCATTGATGATGGAATGAATCCCATTCTTGTGTAAAAAGATGAAGCTCCAGGATGCGCCTCAACAAACATGGCATAGATACCAATCTGTCCAGCAGTAGCCCTCACTTTATGGATAGCATCGACAATTAGTAACTCACCAAAACCTTTTCGCTGAATTCGTTGATCGATAGCAAGACGACCTAACAGCACTGCCGGCATGTTCGAGTAAGGAATTTTCTTCCTCAGGCGGTTACTCAAATGCCCTCGTTCGAACGATGCACCGCTCAGCGTGTAGTACCCCATAATTTCTGGAATTTCATCATCAGAAAGCAGAACGTAGCCCTTTAATAGGCTACGCCCCTGCATTTTGTGGAGATCGGTTTTCAAAAACTCATCTAAATGTGTGACTCCACAGCTAAAGTTCGCCATGCTGTACTCAGCACACAAGTCAAAAGGTTGAAAACCAGGGATTAATCGCAAATCCAACTCTCCTCAGAGTTATAACGCTCAAACGCTTTACACATACTTTGTGTTGGTGCTGGAGGGCGTTCAAGGGCAGCCATGACTTGCTCCCAAACATCCTCTTCAACGATCAAGCGGCGATGTTCATTAATAACTGTTTCAGCTCTAAAAGTCGCAGACTCCATTACAAATTGAGATACGGACACTTTAGAAATAACAGCAGCTTCTTCAATACGGCGCTTCGCAGCTTCGGGCAGACGAAACTCGAACCGCTCCTTTCTTACTGCGTTCATAACAACTCCTGAGCTAATGCTCACAGTGGTTTATACCACATGACGATATGCACGGTACGGTAATTTACCGTACAGGTAATTTGAGGTGATTTTGATCTGAGAAACTATGCCAGTCAAGCTAATGAAGGGTGAGGGTAGTATTTTTTGAGAAAAAAACTTAAACTTCGGAAAAATAACCTTAAAAAACAACAACTTAACCATGGCAATGACACTTAGGAGGCGTTGGTGGTTCTTAAGAACCACCAACGCCTCCTAAGTGTCATTGCCAGTTTATTTTATCATTTTTTTGCATGTAAATCTACCGCTATTTTGAACGAATGTATGGGCCAAATCACACAGCATTCAGGGGATGTGCATTACGGTATTTTGCGCCCCATAAATCCACCCACGCACTCCAAAACAAGTCACTGATCCAGATTTACCATAACGTCTCATTACGCGCACCGCTCAAAGGGGTCGGTTCCGGCTGAGGGCGAAATGACACCCTAAGCTTTCGGTTCCTTGGGCCAAAGATATTCGCCAGTCAGTAGAATGTGCGCCCAGCCCAATGGGGATATGTGGGGAAGAAATTCAGGGG
>NZ_JAIFJY010000046.1:0-3664 GCF_051835185.1 Klebsiella sp. K5-306 | reverse complement strand
GGGGTCGGTTCCGGCTGAGGGCGAAATGACACCCTAAGCGTTAGCTCTGTGTCGTTGCACGATGTCAGCGACGGTATTCTTGCTGATACCGAGCTCGCGTGCGATCCAGCGATAGCTGCGTCCCTCGGCCCTCATCGCAACCACCTTAGGCAAAAGTCGGTCTGATTTTGGTCGCACTCCGGCCTGACGACCAAGCCTCTTACCACGTGCCTTCGCAACAGCAAGGCCTGACTTGACCCGCTCGCTGATGAGATCCCGCTCAAACTCCGCAATGCCGGAAAGAAACGTCGCCAGCATTCGTCCATACGGCGACGAAAGATCGAACGCCATTCCATTCATGGCTATCACGGAAACCTTCCAGTTCTCCAGTTCACGTAGCGTATTGAGCAGATCGAGCGTCGAGCGCCCCCACCGGGAAAGCTCAGTGACCAGGATTGCATCAATTTGTCTGGACTGGGCAAGCGCCAGGACTTTCTTTCGCTCGGCCCGGTCGAGTTTAGTTCCTGAACCTGTTTCCTTAAATATTCCCACCACGTCGTAGCCGGCACAGCCGGCGAAGGCTCGCAGATCAAATTCCTGGCGTTCACAAGACTGATCCGCTGTTGAAACCCGGCAGTAAATGGCGGCACGATGTCCCAATTGAACCCTCCTGGATTTTTGTATCGGAACGCCCTGATTTATATGGGCTGGCTGTTGTCCAAAACAGACTATACTTCAAAAGGGACGAATTTGTATGTCACGACGCCATATTTTCACCGAACGGCAGCGAGCAGCGCTGTTCGATCTGCCCACGGACGAACTGTCGCTACTGAAGTTCTACACGCTGGGCGATGATGACCTGGAAAACATTAGGCAGCGCCGCAGACCGGAAAACAGGATTGGCTTTGCCCTGCAACTTTGTGCCTTACGATATCCGGGCCGTGCACTGGCTCCTGGTGAGATGATCCCGCGTGAAGTCCTTTCCTTCGTCGGTGCTCAGCTTGGAGTTCCGGCTGATGCGCTTCTCACTTATGCCACACGGCGCCAAACCCGTCAGCAGCACATGGACACGCTGCGCGAAATTTACGGCTACAAGACCTTCACGGGCCGTGGTGCCCGTGATCTGCGGGAGTGGACTTTCGGCCAGGCCGAAGATGCCAGATCAAACGAGGATCTTGCTCATCGTTTTATTGTGCGGTGTCGGGAAACTTCCACCATTCTGCCCGCAGTATCGACAATCGAGCGCTTGTGCGCGGATGCTCTGGTCGCCGCTGAGCGGCGGATTGAAACGCGGATTGCGGAAAATTTAACAGCGGATGTTCGCGATCACCTGGACAAACTTCTGAGTGAAATGCTCGCCGGCAATATCAGTCGTTTCATCTGGCTTCGCAACTTCGAGGTTGGTAACAACTCGGCTGCTGCTAACCGTTTGCTCGACAGGCTCGAATTTCTGCGTACCCTGAATATCAATCATAGTGCTTTGGCCAGCATACCTGCCCATCGCATTGCCCGGCTGCGTCGGCAGGGTGAACGCTACTTCACCGACGGTTTGCGTGACATCACTTCGGACCGCCGCTGGGCGATCCTTGCCGTCTGTGTTGTGGAGTGGGAAGCGGCGATTGCTGATGCCATAGTCGAAACCCATGACAGGATCGTAGGAAAAACCTGGCGGGAAGCGAAGCGCCAGCATGACGAAACAATTTCCGGCTCTAAAGCCACACTCACGGATACGATCCGTACCTTCACCGCGCTGGGAGCTTCGTTGCTTGAGGCCCGCAGTGACGGAACCCCGCTGGAGATGGCTGTCGCCAGTTCGGTTGCATGGGACCGGCTCGCTCAACTGGTAGCGACAGGGACTCAACTCAGCAACACGCTAGCCGATGAGCCTCTTGCATATGTCGGGCAGGGATACCATCGCTTTCGTCGTTATGCGCCCCGCATGTTGCGCTGTCTGAAGCTCGAAGCCGCGCCGGTCGCCGGACCATTGGTAGCAGCAGCTTTGTCGATCGGAGAGATGAAAGGTGTTGCATCGCCAGAAAGGCGTTTCCTGCGGCCCAGCTCCAAATGGAACCGTCATTTACGAGCTCAGGAAAAAGGAGATACCCGTCTTTGGGAAGTGGCGGTACTCTTTCACCTCCGGGATGCTTTTCGTTCCGGAGATGTCTGGCTCGCTCATTCGCGCCGCTATGGTGACCTCAAGCAGGTACTGGTGCCGATGATCGCGGCGCAGGAAAATGCAAAACTGGCCGTGCCTTCCAACCCACAGGATTGGCTGGCAGACAGAAAGGCGCGACTCACGATCGCTCTTAAGCGGCTGGCCCGGGCTGCCCGTAACGGCACTATTCCGCACGGTAGCATAGAAGATGGAACGTTGCGGATCGACAGGTTGACAGCAGACGTGCCGGATGGTGCCGAGGCACTCATACTGGATCTGTATCGCCGAATGCCGTCCGTTCGGATTACCGACATGCTGCTTGAAGTTGATGCAGCCCTTGGTTTCACAGATGCGTTTACCCATCTGAGAACCGGGGCTCCATGTCGCGACCGGATCGGTCTGCTCAACGTCCTGCTCGCTGAAGGGCTCAATCTGGGCCTGCGTAAGATGGCGGAAGCTACAAACACGCATGATTACTGGCAGCTCTCACGCCTTGCCCGCTGGCATGTTGAAAGCGAAGCCATGAACCAGGCATTGGCAATTGTGGTGGCCGCGCAGGGTAAACTGCCGATGTCACGCGTCTGGGGGATGGGCACGTCAGCATCGAGCGATGGTCAGTTTTTCCCGACAGCGCGGCATGGCGAAGCCATGAACATGGTCAATGCCAAATATGGTTCTGTTCCCGGCCTCAAAGCGTATACTCACGTAAGCGACCAGTTCGCGCCATTCGCTTGTCAGTCGATCCCGGCGACCGTGAGCGAGGCACCGTATATTCTCGATGGACTACTGATGAACGAGGTCGGTCGCCATGTTCGCGAACAGTATGCCGATACAGCAGGATTCACCGACCATTTGTTCGGAGCCAGTAGCCTGCTCGGCTACAATCTCGTTCTGCGAATCAGGGATCTGCCATCGAAGCGGTTGTACGTATTTAATCCCGATACGACCCCCAGGGAGTTACGCAAGTTGGTAGGTGGAAAAGCCCGGGAGGATCTTATCGTTGCGAACTGGCCTGATATTTTCCGTTGTGCCGCGACGATGACCGCTGGCAAAATCAGGCCCAGCCAACTCCTGCGCAAGCTCGCTTCTTACCCACGACAAAACAACCTTGCAGTTGCGCTTCGTGAAGTTGGTCGTATTGAACGGACCCTTTTCATTATTGAGTGGATCCTGGATACGGACATGCAGCGGCGTGCTCAGATCGGTCTTAACAAGGGAGAGGCCCACCATGCGCTCAAAAATGCGCTCCGTATCGGGAGGCAGGGGGAAATTCGCGATCGCACGACAGAGGGGCAGCACTACCGAATCGCTGGGCTCAATTTATTGACTGCGGTGATCATTTACTGGAATACCGTCCATCTTGGTCATGCCGTCACGGAGCGGCGGAACGAAGGGTTGGATGTTCCCCCTGAATTTCTTCCCCACATATCCCCATTGGGCTGGGCGCACATTCTACTGACTGGCGAATATCTTTGGCCCAAGGAACCGAAAGCTTAGGGTGTCATTTCGCCCTCAGCCGGAACCGACCCC
>NZ_JAIFJY010000045.1:0-4020 GCF_051835185.1 Klebsiella sp. K5-306 | reverse complement strand
TCCCCCTGAATTTCTTCCCCACATATCCCCATTGGGCTGGGCGCACATTCTACTGACTGGCGAATATCTTTGGCCCAAGGAACCGAAAGCTTAGGGTGTCATTTCGCCCTCAGCCGGAACCGACCCCATGTCTGCGCTTCGAAGGCTGCGACGGCACCCAGCACTTAGCGGCCGCCTTGGCGAAAACACAAAACGAACTCAACGGCCAGGACGCTCAGTTGCAAACTGCCGACACCAGACTCCTTTCCAAAAAATCACGTGAATTCCTGCTGGATGGTGAAGGGAATATCCTGATCGATCGTTATGAGTGGTTCCTCTATCAACAGATTCCTGATCGCCTGAATGGCCAGCTGACGCTGCCTGATATCACTAAATACCGGGCACTCGACGCCGACCTGATCGACGGGGAACATTGGCGAAAAAACAAATATACGCTGCTTCAACAGAGCCATTTTACAAAATTAGCGGAGGAGCCTGAAAAGCTGATCAAACAGATGGCCATGGAATTGGATACCCGTTTGTACGAAGTCGGCGAATATCTTGAACAGGAAGACAACCGGAATATCATCTTGCGTAATCCGCAGGGTAAACGCTTCTGGCGCCTGCCTTCGGCCAGCAAACATCATCTGGTCAACAATCCCTTCTTCCAGCAAATTCCCACAACGGGGATTGCGGATGTACTGCGCATGGTTGATCGTGACACCGGTTTCATTGACTGCTTCGCTCATGTGCTGGGTTCCCAATCCAGAAGCCGTTCCCATGAATATGACCTGTTGGCAATTCTGGTCGGCAATGCAACCAATCAAGGCATTTACGGCATGGCACAGATCTCTGATCGTACCTATGATCAGCTCAGCACTATCCAGGCGAACTATCTTCGCCTGGAAACATTGAATGCTGCTAACGACAACATCAATAACGCGACAGCCAAGCTACCCATCTTCCGGTACTACAACATCCAGGAAGATGTGATCCACGCCAGTGCCGATGGTCAAAAGTTCGAAGCCCGGCGCGAGACCTTCAAAACCCGTTATTCGTCGAAGTACTTTGGCACTCAAAAAGGTGTTTCTGCCATGACCTTGATCGCCAATCACGCTGCGATCAACGCCAGAGTGATCGGCGCCAACGAACATGAATCGCACTACATCTTTGATTTGTTGATGAGCAATACGTCAGACATCATTCCGGATGTGCTCTCAACCGATACCCATGGGGTGAACCATGTGAACTTCGCGTTACTGGATCTGTTCGGATACCAGTTTGCCCCACGCTATGCCCAGGTTGGCAAAGTGATCAATGACATGTTTGATGTCAAGGAAGACAAAGAACACCGAATTCAGCTGTGCTTAAAAAAGCCAATCAATACCCATCGTATTGCGCAGCACTGGGATACCATCCAACGGATTGCAGTATCACTTAAGCAGCGGAAAACAACGCAAGCCACCTTGGTGAGAAAGCTCTCGGAGTACAAGCGCAATCACCCGCTGCTGGAAGCCCTGACGGAATACAATCGCCTGGTGAAAGCGAATTATCTACTGTGCTACATCGATGATGCCAGTTTAAGAAACTATGTTCAGCGCGCGCTGAACCGGGGAGAGGCCTATCACCAACTGCGTCGGGCCGTGAGCAGCGTCAATGGGGATCAGTTCCGGGGCAGTTCAGACGAAGAAATCCAGCTATGGAATGAGTGCGCTCGCCTGGTCACCAATGCCATCGTTTACTTCAACTCCAGGATACTCAGCCAGCTGTTGACCAGCTTCGAATACCAAGGAGATACCAAGAGAATAGATATCGTCAAACAGGCATCCCCTGTGGCCTGGCACAACATTAACCTCAAGGGGACTTACCACTTCGAATTGAGCGAAAAATTGCCAGATCTGGAGGAGCTTATGCGCTCAATCGAGGGATATTTACCCGTCAGCGAAAAGTAATACCCCTCTGGAGGCCACGGACGGCGCGGCCTCCAGAGCACTTTGTCGTTTTTGGACGGAAAATCCCTAGAACCCCATTTTGCCATTCAGATGTGCCGCGAGATCGGATTACCTCTGTTTCCGGGTTTTAGTGCCGAGGCCAGAGAAACTCTCCTCCACTACCGTTGGCCGGGCAATATTCGTGAACTGAAAAACGTCGTGGAGCGATCCGTTTACCGGCATGGAACCAGTGATTACCCGCTGGATGAGATAATCATTGACCCCTTCCGCCGCCACACTACTCAGCCGCAGGCGCCGGAAACTAAACCGATGTCTGTAGGGTTACCGCTGGATCTGCGTGAATTCCAGCAGCAGCAAGAGAAAGACTTTCTACAAACCAGCTTACAGCAGGCAAAATTTAACCAGAAAAAAGCCGCTGAATTACTGGGTCTGACTTACCATCAGCTTCGCGCTTTGCTGAAAAAACACCAGATTTAACGCACATTTGCAGATGTCATATTGGCGGATTTGACGCATAACCTCATCAGGGTTTACCATGACGCCATTACTGTATAAAAAACAGGTACAAATATGGCTCTGGCACTCGTTGGCGAAAAAATTGACAGAAACCGTTTCACCGGTGAGAAAATTGAAAATAGTACATTTTTTAACTGTGATTTTTCAGGTGCCGACCTGAGCGGCACTGAATTTATCGGCTGTCAGTTCTATGATCGTGAAAGCCAGAAAGGGTGCAATTTTAGTCGTGCGATGCTGAAAGATGCCATTTTTAAAAGCTGTGATTTATCCATGGCGGATTTTCGCAATTCCAGTGCGCTGGGCATTGAAATTCGCCACTGCCGCGCACAAGGCGCAGATTTCCGCGGCGCAAGCTTTATGAATATGATCACCACGCGCACCTGGTTTTGTAGCGCATATATCACGAATACCAATCTAAGCTACGCCAATTTTTCGAAAGTCGTGTTGGAAAAGTGTGAGCTGTGGGAAAACCGTTGGATAGGTGCCCAGGTACTGGGCGCGACGTTCAGTGGTTCAGATCTCTCCGGCGGCGAGTTTTCGACTTTCGACTGGCGAGCAGCAAACTTCACACATTGCGATCTGACCAATTCGGAGTTGGGTGACTTAGATATTCGGGGCGTTGATTTACAAGGCGTTAAGTTGGACAACTACCAGGCATCGTTGCTCATGGAGCGACTTGGCATCGCGGTGATTGGTTAGCATTCACGGAGCGGTAAGTACCGCTCCCGCCCTTATACAATAGTGTCCGCCCTTGCCTTAAAAGTCACTTTCGACGCACAGATCGTAAACGTTAGAGGGTTCCGGTCCCCCCATCAGAACACCAGACCTGACCAGACGTATAGCTGTTCTCCCGAGCGGCCAGGGTGACATAAAGCGGCGCGATTTCCACCGGTTGACCAGGGCGTCCCAGCGGCGCATTTGCCCCAAATTTCTCCACCTTTTCCTGCGGTTGACCACCACAGCACTGCAGTACAGTCCAGTATGGACCCGGCGCGACGGCATTGACACGGATCCCTTTCGGGGCCAGCTGTTTCGCCAGCGATTTAGTAAATGCCACGATAGCTGCTTTAGTCTGAGCATAATCAAGCAAGATTTCACTTGGCTCATAAGCCTGTACGGAGGAGGTATTAATTATCACGCTGTCTGGTGAAAGATGGGGTATGGCCGCTTTGGTGATCCAAAACATAGCGTAAACATTGGTTTTGAATGTTGCGTCGAAGTCTTCTGTGGTGAGTTCCTCAATTGACTCACAAAATTGCTGACGACCCGCATTATTGACGAGGATATCCAACCCTCCCAGTCCTTTTACCGCCTGTGTTACCAGATGACCGCAAAAAGCCTCATCACGGATATCTCCGGGGATGGCCAAAACATTTCTGCCTGCTTTTTTTATCAGATCGACCACTTCACGCGCATCGTCTTCTTCTTCAGGTAAATAGTTAATCGGGCACTGTTGCAAAGTTAGCGATGAGGCAGCCTTTTGTCTTATTCAAAGGCCTTACATTTCAAAAACTCTGCTTACCAGGCGCATTTCGCCCAGGGGATCACCATAATAAAATGCTGAGGCCTGGCC
>NZ_JAIFJY010000044.1:0-4135 GCF_051835185.1 Klebsiella sp. K5-306 | reverse complement strand
AGTACCAGCGTACGGCCCACAGAATGATGTCACGCTGAAAATGCCGGCCTTTGAATGGGTTCATGTGCAGCTCCATCAGCAAAAGGGGATGATAAGTTTATCACCACCGACTATTTGCAACAGTGCCCTCTATTGCGTGACGTAGATTCGTGACGTATAGTTACTGCAACTTATTTGTTTATAACTACCGTCAGGTACAAAATTATGTCTCCCGTACAAGCTAAACAAAAGCAGCATGAACGCTACGAAGCCGTAGCGGTGCAGGTTTTGCGTGGTCGTGCCGGTTACAAACCTGCCGTGAAAAGCCGCTTCAGTAAGTCAGCTAGTAGCAAATTCGCTCATACTATCGCTTTTGCCTGATCCTGAACTTTGAGGCACAATAAACCATCATTCGCTGATGGTTTTTTTATGCCTGTTCAAGACGTTATTCCCCCCTATGAGCAGATGTACCTGCTAAATCAGCAGCTGATCTGCAACGCTGATCAGTTCAAACATGCCGTTATCACAGTTGGCGGTCAGGCTGTGCAATACTGGATATCCTATTATCATGCACAATACGGCGACAGATTGCCTGATGAGCGCCTCACCACATCTGTTGACTGCGACTACAGCGCCCGGAAAGATGATATTGCGGCTATAGCAAAAACGCTCAACGTTAAGACGTGGGAGAACAAAGACGGTCAGCCCCCATCCCTTGCGCAGTTTATGCTTATCGATCAGGATACACACGATATCAAACGGGATGATGGACGCTTATTTGCCGTACCGGATGCGCCTGACGAGCCAAATGTGGTGGATATTATCGACCGCCCCGGAGGCTTTGACCGTTCTGATTTTCAGGGGAAAAAGCTTTACCTGTATACCGCCCCGTTTTATGTAGAAGCAACCGGCCCCGGCATGCCTGAAATGAATGAAAAGGTAAGGGTATTGAACCCTGTCGCCTGTATGCGCTCGCGCTTTAGCAATCTGATTGCCTTGCGCCGTGATGCTGAAATTGAAATTGCGCGTATTAACGCGCTCAAGATCCCGTGTTATTTCTTTCTCATCGAACAGTTTGATGAACAGCCGTTCAAAGTTGCACGAGGAATCTTTATGGATTTATGGAGGCTCGCGAATGACGAAAGCTGTCTGCGCCATCAGGCCTTCTGGCATAGCTGGCAGGGGCCGCTTCTTGAAGGGCAACAAAGTAACAACATCACTCTGATTGATGTGTTGGAAGGCGTACATGTATACCTGGAAGGGCATCTTGATGACTTTGAAATACCGGAAGCCTTTGTCACCAAAGAAGTACCGCTAAAGCTCGCACAGCTGCGTGAACGCTGGGAGCGTTACGTGGTACTCAATGCTGAATGGGCAGCAAGAGGGCGCAGGGGATTTGAACGTAATCCCCGTGATGATTAGCCCCCTTTGGGCTGAAAAATTTGCGCATGTGCAAACCACCGGAGCACACGCTAATAGGCCGTTCAGAAGGTGAGCGTCAGGCCACTCTGAAAATTGCCCGTACCATGCTGCAGAACGGCATTGACCGCAATACTGTCATGAAAATGACCGGTCTGACTGAAGATAACCTGGCACAAATCCGCCACTAATCCCCCTTTCCTGGCACTCCCTGCCGGGCCATCAGTGAAAACTGGTGGGGCAGGGAGGCATCAGACTCAGGCTCAGCCTGCCAGCCACAGCGATTTAACAGTTTCATTATCCCAGTTACGTTCCCTGTCAGACGTACTGTCAGCGGATTTGTCTGTTGGCCATTGTCGTCAAAAGCGGCATCAAGGTTTGTCCGTAAGAGATAAACACCGTTTACTCCAGGATTGAGTACCAAAGCATATCGTCCGGCCCATTCTCTGTCGCTCATTACGCGGTAATTCCAGCCCATGTCTTTCGCTGTTTCCAGCGCATACGTCAGGCGGAACATGTCGTTCTGTTCAGTCAACTCGCCGCTGCAGGAGCGCCAGACATAGCCCAGTTTGTCGGCCAGCTTAGCTCTCACACCCAGCAAACGCCCCTGATTCAGTAACCACCCGATATCCTGTGCCACATCGCGCGAGAATCGCCGTTGCTTCAGTGCTGCCGCGAGCCAGCGGGTGAGAAAGAGATTTTCCTGTGCGGGAGAGAGTTCTCCCTGCTCCTGTCTGGCCAGTGCCAGCGCGACCAGTGCACACCATGCCAGATGGCCTGTTTTTTCTGTCAGCGTCATAACAGATACCTCCCTTCAGTCTTACTGATTCCCTGGTCTTAAATCTCAGTTGTTCAGCTCTGTACAGTCGGTCTCAGCTGCCATGTTGCCCCACCAAAACAGGTCACACCGACCACCTGCTCCCAGGTTTCCTTCTGCTCCAGCAGCTTCTCCAGCGCATGAAAGTCCGCGCGCGAGAGCACAATATCTTCCCGCTCGCCGGGCGACTCCAGAATATACCCCTCAGGTATCCGCGTGGCCGATTCAGCAGCCTGCCGTGAGGATATGCGGTAAAAGGTTTTGATGCATCCTCCGCGAGTGAGGGCATCGAGGATGATGCTTTCGGCAACGCGCATGACTGGCTCCGGTTAAAAGTGTTTCACGTCTTTGCCGGTGTGCAACTGGCGACGCTCATCATGCCGCGTAGTGCTTCCACAGACAACGGCTTTGCCTCATTGCCCCGGTGGACCATCGCATGGCAGTTCGGACAAGGAATGCTATGGTAAATATAACCTTCCCCTTACACTCATGAAGCTTATGGAAGAATTATTCACTTGTCCGATATGTAAACTCTCATTTGGCCATAAAGCTAGGTTGAGAAAGCATATAAAAAAGCATACGAAATCCCTTGAAAAGAATCTCGCTAAGGCCAACTCAACCAAAAAGGCTGAGCATGAAAAGATGCTTATTCAGGAGAGGATTGCAAGGACAGGTAGCGCTTTTAAAAATGAATCGGAGAGAAATAAGTACTTTGAAAGAAGGCGTGCTGAAAACCCCATATTTGATATCGATACGCCGATCAGAAAGGCCTCGTTTATAGTGAATGCCGGTGCCTTTGGTTTGGGTAAATCCAGAAAAAACTAGCCGTTTTTTTGGCAAAAGCAGATCTAATGTCCCCGTGGTGAGTATATAAAAAATTACGGGGAGCTGAGCGACCTTCGTCTAGCTCTCTTCTTGTTTTTTTGCCGCAGCGGACTCTCGCGTGCGTCAGACACAAGTGGCGCAGGGGACGGGTTTTTGATGCGCGTCAGCGCATGGGAGGCGCCATGCGCCTGAGACCCCCGCAGCGAAGCGAGGACGAAAAAAGCATTACGGCTTCAGCCGTAATAATCCCCCACACTGCTAAGCCCAGAACAAACCCGCTAAAAACGATACAGAAGCTGCTGTACGCGGTCGGAGTGGTCCCGACAAGGCGTTAGCCGCAGTCGGGGCGTATCTCCGCGTTAGCGGGCCGCAGGGCCGCTTACGAGCGTGTACTAAACAACTGACCACAGCTCCACCTACAGCGATGAAGAAGAATAGTTACAACACCCATCATTAAAAGCGACACTACTCCCGGCCTTCGGCCGGGGGCGGCGGCGCTTTTCAGTGGTGGGGAGGGGCTCCTGGCTGGCAAACCGGCGCCGGTTTTATGACGGATTTCCTTTTGAATGCTGTAACTAATGTGGTTCTCTGGTCGGGGCCCGTCGCGAAGCGATGGGCGCTACTTTTATCTGAGCGACGCGGACGCTTGCGGCCGCTGTAAGCGAAGGCCTCACTGAGTTATTCACAGAGCCGGCAAAGACAAAAGATCTCCCTGCAGCTTGCAATGCAGGGGATTAAAAAAGTGGGGTAAGACTATTTTGCAGGTTTGCTGTTACCCTTTTGCTAAATTCCCTGTTTATTCATTTGCGGGTTTTTGTGGATAAGTGAAAACCTGGTGCGAACGTCACAGGGTATACGTGCTCAAACCAGCGATGGTCCGACGGCCGGAACGTCAGATGGATAAAAACCAGGCAATTTCATGAATCCGGACAAACGCCAAAAGCCCCGGGCAGGGGCATAGAAAAAATGGCACTGTTGCAAAGTTAGCGATGAGGCAGCCTTTTGTCTTATTCAAAGGCCTTACATTTCAAAAACTCTGCTTACCAGGCGCATTTCGCCCAGGGGATCACCATAATAAAATGCTGAGGCCTGGCC
>NZ_JAIFJY010000043.1:0-4263 GCF_051835185.1 Klebsiella sp. K5-306 | reverse complement strand
TTCACTCCGCGTTCAGCCAGCATCTCCTGCAGCTCACGGTAACTGATGCCGTATTTGCAGTACCAGCGTACGGCCCACAGAATGATGTCACGCTGAAAATGCCGGCCTTTGAATGGGTTCATGTGCAACTCCATCAGCAAAAGGGGATGATAAGTTTATCACCACCGACTATTTGCAACAGTGCCACAGAAAATTACCTGAACTGCGTCAACTCGGAGTCTGGCCGCGTGCGCGTGGAAGCAAAGCGGGCGAGCGAAGAATACGGGCGAGTGCTGCGGCGCTATCCGCTGAAACCCGGCGAGACGGTCGAGCGTCCGCAACGCGGGGAAGTCGTCAGCAGCTCCGGGGTTCTCCCCCCACTGGACCCAGGCGAATACTAAGCGCGGCGGTGTGTAATAGACGGAGCGCGAGGCGACTACTGGTCAGGGTTTGCGCAAGGCGGGTGTGTAATAGACGGGAGGGGATCGATCCGGCGATCCAGCCTGTGGATAGTCCGTCTATTACCCACCCGGTTCCGTCGTTTACCCACCCAACCCCGTCTATTACCCACCGGAAACCGTCTATTACCCACCGAGGGGTTCTATAAGCAACTGATAATGAAGGTAAATTTTGCCTTCTGATTCCCTAAAACTCTTTAAAACAAAAAAAACATATATAAAACGTGTAGCCCTGGGGAAAACAGCCCGTGGAATTATGGACAATCCGGCAAGCCGGATACCTGCCTAACCGCTTCGCGGTTCCCCATTGACAGGCCAGGGACAACCGCGAGCGGTTGCCCCCACCCTGCCAACAGGTCGGCAGTTGCCCACAATACCACCGGCTCAAGCAACAGGATTTTTTTATATTTTTGTTTTTAAAAGAAAAAAGCGGCCGTGCTCTAGTGGCATGGCCGCGTTACGTGGTCCTATCAGGGGCTTGTGGCTCTTGCGCCTCCTCGGATCGACACAAGTGCCGATCACTGCGGCGGGGCGCTCCTGGCTCAAGCTGAAAAGCGATCAGTATCCGCACCAGTGGCGACGGCGTTCCCTCCACGCATTCGGGCCGGGCCTCCACTCAACGGCTAACCCCTCGGCCATGAGGGTTTGCCCCACGTCCCGCCCGTCGATCAGCAGGTGAACAAGGCGGCGGTCGTACTTGTCGGCTTGGCCGGAATCGACAACCTCGATGCGCTGAGCGTTGGCAACCAGTTCGCGGAGGCGTGCGGTTGCCTCGCGGCCCTTCGTCAGCTCGGCGTCGCACCTGGGCTTGTAGGTTTCCGGGGTGTCAATCGACAGCAGGCGCAAGCGTTGACCGTTGTATCGTAACCGTCCGGTGATTCCACCTTGAGCCAAATCGCCTGCCGACCAAAAGGCTCGAAGCTTACCACCCGGTCGATTCCGGTCAGATCCAGAAACGCCTCGTCGATGGAGTAGACATCCACTCTCGATGCCAGAGCTTCCAGGGTCGTCATCACCCGCCGGCTTATATCGCCATTTGTGTGGAATAGAGAATCAATTGGAACGGGGGCTTTGCTCGCCCCCCCTTGAACTTCTCATACCCAACCTGTTTGGCTATAGCTACTGAGGAGATCGCGGTGGCCCACCAAATCTTCCGGTCATCCTGTTCAATTACACCGCTAGCCGTACCCAGGAGGTGCCGCAGCGCCTCCTGGAGGCAGAAAGGCGTCGAGCGTATAGGTTGCTGGGCATGCGCGGCGCAAGTTCATCAGAAAACTCAATCCAAGGGCAAGATCGGCCGAGCGGAGATGGCACTGACTCTTATCAACAAGCTCTACGGCATCGAGCGCGACATGGAAGAGGCGGGCGATGCCCAGCGATACCAGACGCGCCAGTCGCAAAGCCAGGCTTTCCTGGAGCAACTGAAAGCTAGGCTGGACAAAACCCCTCCCCAGGTCACGTCGTCAAAGTGCCTTGGGCAAGCAATCAATTGCCTTGCGAGCAACTGGTTAAAGCTGATCCGCTACATCGAAAGGGGGACACCTGCCCATCGACAACAACCCTGCCGAGCGGGCGAGCCACCTTCTCATGTACATATGACCAAAGCGTCGCCCGTCTCCTCCCGTTATGTCATGCCTACCCACGACGGAGTATTGACGGTCTCTGTGCGCCAGAGCATAGTTTTCCCGAAGGGCGCTTAGGTACATATCTTCATGTGCTGTCCAGGCGCAGTTGCGTTTAGAGTACGTGTCCAATCAGTTTTAAATGGGTGTGAACATGAGAGCAGAAACTGAATCGCGGATTTTTTCGGTGGATGAATATGTTCGTCCGTCTAACGGCGAACCGATTCGTTCGGTTGTTCTGGAAACCAATGACTCTGTCGTCGTTGTTTGGCACGCCCACCCTGGGCAGGAAATAGCTTCCCATGTACATCCTCACGGCCAAGATACTTGGACGGTTATCTCAGGTGAAGCCGAATATCATCAAGGTAACGGCATAGTCACTCATCTTAAAGCTGGAGATATTGCGATCGCAAAACCTGGGCAGGTACATGGTGCAATGAACTCTGGCCCCGAACCTTTTATATTTGTTTCAGTGGTTGCGCCGGGCAATGCCGGTTTTGCGTTGGCTGAGAAATAGGCGAAAGGCCTGAGAGGAAACTGATGAATACACGATTATTTACGTTCGCTGGTGGAGAAACGGGTGTTTGGCGCGTTGTTCGGATGGATGCCGTGGCGGGAGCCCCTCTCCCTGGAATCCCCCGGCTCGACGTAGCCGCTGGCTCTGTTTCGCCGCAGCCTTTGGGCACCAAATGGCTTCTTCGCGGGATAACGAGTAACGAGCGTTATGTCGTGCGTGAAGAGAAGGATCGTCTCGTGGCGAAGCAGCCAAGTTTGGGTCGAGCAGAGGCCACCTGTGCCGCCCTGATCCCTATCCGGAAAAACCCCTCATGGTGGGGACTGGCTCAAGACGAACGCCGGAAGATTTTTGAGGAGCAGTCCCGTCACATTCACATTGGGCTCCAATATCTCCCTGCTGTGGCCCGTCGTCTCCACCATTGTCGGGACCTGGGCGAGAGCGAACCCTTCGACTTCTTGACGTGGTTCGAATATTCCCCGTCTGATGAGCCGGGCTTTAACAGGCTTTTGGCCGAACTCCGGGCCTCGGTGGAGTGGAAGTATGTCGACAGAGAAATCGACATCCGGCTAGTGCATGAGCCGGCCTAGTATCAGGTTTAACTGCGATCTCCGTGCGGCATACACCTGCGACACCCGCAGCCCAGCAAAGCCCGGAAAATCTAGTGTGTCTAATAACTTAGGAGTAACACGACACGTATGCCTAGCGAGCCACCAGTCGCTTGGGAAATTTTCTACTTATGGCCTCCTCTTTCTCTCATCGATCTCCCAGGGCATATCCTGCCGTCTAGAGTTGGCACCTTGTCCAGCTTTCGAAGAAGGCTCTCCATACACGTCCGGCCTACACCTTGTTAGGTATGGCCGGTTTCCAGTTGTGGGGCAATAGCTCGTCGATGGCGTTGTTCTTCTGTGTCGGCAGGCGAGTCAGCACATCCTTCAGGTAGGCATAGGGATCATGCCGATTCAGCTTCGCTGACTGTATTAGGGTCATGACCGCAGCCGCACGTTGACCACTGCGCAGTGAACCCGCAAACAGCCAATTGCTGCGCCCCAGCGCCCAGGGTCGGATCTGGTTTTCCACCCAGTTGTTGTCGATGGGCACAGCGCCATCGTCCAGGTAGCGCGTCAGCGCTTCCCAACGTTTGAGGCTGTAATCCAGGGCTTTGGCCGTGCCGGAGCCATCCGGCACTTTCTGGCGATGGGCCAGCATCCACTGATGCAGCGCATCGGCAAGGGGTTTGGCTTTGGTTTGCCGGATTTCCCGCCGCATATCCGGTGGCAGATCTTTGGTTTCCCGCTCGATCTCGTAGAGTCCACCGATGTATTCCAAGGCCTTGGCCGCCAATTCGCTCTTGTTGGCCTCGTGCAGGTCATAGAACTTGCGCCGGGCGTGGGCCATACAGCCGATTTCGGTAATGCCGTTGCCGAACCCGGCCTTGTAGCCAGCGTAATCATCACAGACCAGCTTGCCCCGCCAGTCACCCAGGAAGGTTCGGGCGTGTTCGCCTGCACGGCTGGGTGCGAAGTCGTAAATAGCTGCCTTCAGGTCGGCAAACGGTGTGGTGGGCACTGTTGCAAAGTTAGCGATGAGGCAGCCTTTTGTCTTATTCAAAGGCCTTACATTTCAAAAACTCTGCTTACCAGGCGCATTTCGCCCAGGGGATCACCATAATAAAATGCTGAGGCCTGGC
>NZ_JAIFJY010000042.1:0-4289 GCF_051835185.1 Klebsiella sp. K5-306 | reverse complement strand
TGGTAGTTCAGCGATGAATGTGGACGACACTCGCTCTAATCCTGCCACCAGTCATTAATCGTTTTCCTGGCGTGAACGATATCGCTGAACCAGTGCTCATTGAGGCACTCATCCCTGAATCGTCCGTTAAAACTTTCAATAAATCCGTTCTGTGTTGGCCTGCCCGGCTGGATAAGCCGTAGCTCCACCCCATGCTCATAAGCCCACTGGTCGAGTGCTCTGCAGGTAAACTCCGGCCCCTGGTCAGTTCTTATCGTCGCCGGATAGCCGCGAAACAGTGCAATGCTGTCCAGAATTCGCGTGACCTGAACGCCTGAAATCCCGAAGACGGCGGTAATTGTCAGACACTCCTTCGTGAAGTCGTCCACGCAGGTCAGGCACTTGATCCTGCGACCGGTGGCCAGCGCGTCCATGACAAAATCCATCGGCCAGGTCAGGTTGGGCGCCTCCGGGCGGAGCAGCGGCAGACGTTCTGTTGCCAGACCTTTACGACGTCGTCTGCGTTTTACACCCAGCCCGTTAAGGTGGTAAAGACGGTACACGCGCTTGTGATTAACATGAAGGCCTTCACGGCGCAGTAACTGCCAGATGCGTCGGTAGCCAAAACGCCTGCGCTCCAGTGCCAGCTCCGTGATAAATGCGCATCAGCCGCCGAACGCTGAGCCTCATAGCGGCAGGTCGACAGGGGCAAACCTGTAAGCCTGCAGGCACTACGTTGCGACAGACCGGTCGCATCACACATAAACTCAACGGCTTCCTGCTTCTGGTCTGTCGTCAGTACTTTCGCCCCAGAGCCACCTGAAGCGCCTGCTTATCCAGCATGGCTTCGGCAAGCAGTTTCTTGAGTCTGGCGTTCTCTTCCTCAAGCGACTTAAGGCGCTTAACCTCGGGCACCTCCATACCGCCATACTTCTTACGCCAGGTGTAAAAGATGGCGTCGGAAATGGCGTGCTTACGGCAGAGCTCACGGGCAGAAACCCCGGCTTCGGCCTCGCGGAGAATACTGATGATCTGTTCGTCGGAAAAACGCTTCTTCATGAGGATGTCCTCATGTGGCTTATGAAGACATTACTAACATCGCGGTGTATTAATCAACGGGGAGCAGGTCAGCTCCGCTCCCCGTGATTTGTTATATACCCACCACGGGGGCATTAGTTTTTTTATTTTTTTTGATGATATGTACAAAATCAGTGGTTAGGAATAATCTTAACAGCCTTAACAAAAACACACAAAAACAGTGGCTATGCTTTATCTCACTACACTAAGTAACGACAGTATCATGCTAAAAAAAGATGATATTATCTTTATGAAATCATGTGGTAATGCAAAAACAATAATATTTTTACGTGGCGTGGATGAGAAGCTCATGATTAACGCGAGCTTTGAAGAGATAAAGTTTGCTATCAATAATAATCTTCAGGAGCTTCCGGGGGTACAAGCAGTAGCCGCGACACTGAAAATAGCAACCTGATTTCGAGTAAGGGCACTCAAAATCAAGAGATCAATTTACTATAACATCCCGATCACGAATCCCGCGGCTGGAACCGGCGTTCGGCACCGCTGAACGATTCAATTCTATTTTTGATATTAACAGGAGTAATAGTGATGAGAGCATTATCTCTTGGTGCCGTTTTAATGGCTATGTCAGCATTACCACTAACCGCGATATCCCAAGTAACCTTAGCACCTGATGGATCGTACGTTAGTGGTTCGGAAGCAACCTTAGCACCTGATGGCTCATACGTTGGTGGTTCGGAAGCAACCTTAGCACCTGATGGCTCATACGTTGGAAATTAACCCCCATTATTATGCTGCGTACCGATATACTGAATTGCGAATGCCAGCATTTTTGGATTTACCATAACGTCTTCTTACGCGCACCGCTAAAACGGCCTCAGGGCGTTTCTGACGGGAAACCGGTAAAACAGGCAACAAACCACCCGAAAACCCGCCAGAAACGCGCAGGCTCTGTTTTTACGGCATGCATGAGTATGCGCGCAAGTGCATAGCGCGGAAATTCACGCCATTCAGCCAGGGTAAGTCCTGTTTCCGGCGTTCTTCTGATCCGAAAACGGTGAACGGGGACGCAATTTATTGCGTGGCCGTGAGGCGTTGCCGGCGCAGCCGGAAAACCGGTTTTCAGCACGTTCAGGAATCGGGTTCGTCGACGGCCGGCAATCACGTTATGGCAAGTCGCCGGACGACTCACCACACGATTCACCGGCGATTCGAATCGTGAATTGAATCAAGAGTCACCATGAACAAAAAACGCCCAAATTGATGAATTGAATCAAGAGTCGATTCATCATAACAACATGATAATAAAGCGTGATTCACATATGAATCGTGGGCAATTCGTAAACGATTCGCCATAGAGTCGTCCACGACTTGGATCTGCACTTTGTAACACATCACTGCACATTAATTTTTCATTAACCAATTGTTTTAAATAAGGAATCTGCAAAATTTTAATTTTGCGTAGTGTGTGGGTATTTTTAGTCGTGAGGAGCGTTCAGAGATCTGGCGATTTTTGGGAAGGTTCAGGAACTCCCTGGGATGGCCGGAGAGGAAAACTCAAGCATGGCAGGATCAGGATTTTTTCCAGAATTTCCACCACGGGGAATGGGGTGGTGAAGAAGGCTCGCGCTTGTGCTCCAGAAGCTGCATAGCCTGACGAAGGGAATCAATATGCTCATCTCGAGCCTTAACAGCCCCTTTAAGACCATCGTTTTCAGCTTCAAGTAGAGCGATTCTATGTTGTAAATCATGTAAACCAACGCTGTTAATACTTGTAGATTCTGCGTCACTTTTTACATCATATTTTACAGTATCGATGACACCATCAAGAGAACCAAACACTCTAATAAGCTCTGAAGTATCAATAACTTTAATAGCCTTCCCGTGCTTTACAACAGAGGTGTAACTTAACTTCCCACTGTTAATCATCTTGTAAATTGTGGGACGGCTAACCTTAACAAGCCGTGCCGCTTCACTAATAGACACTCTGGCCATCAATTACCATCCTGTAATTCATCCAGTCTCGAGGACAGTGTACGGAAAAGATGCTCCGCATCATCGTGGAGTTTCTCACAAAGGTCGGCCTCAACATCGAGATCAAGCTCGTTAAGCTTCTCCAGCAGGAGCAGAGACTGATTCTGGATGAATTTAGCCATGTTCAGCGCTGTTTTCTGTTGTTTCGTCATAAAGGGCCTCAGAGCGTCAGTGCTCAATGTCAGACAGATCTCTTTTCCGCTTCCTCGCTCACTCAGTCGCTACGCTCCTGCCGTTCGGCTGCGGCGAGCGGTCGCAACGCGCACATAACGACATAGAGCAGACAGCTCGGAGAGGGAGAAGGCAGCACAGCGGCCGTTTTTCCATAGGCTCCGCCCCCCTGACAAGCATCACAGAATTTGACGCTCAAATCAGTGGTGGCGAAACCCGACAGGACTATAAAGATACCAGGCGTTTCCCCCTGATGGCTCCCTCGTGCGCTCTCCTGTTCCTGCCATTCGGTTTACCGGTGTCATTCCGCTGTTATGGCCGCGTTTGTCTCATTCCACGCCTGACACTCAGTTCCGGGTAGGCAGTTCGCTCCAAGCTGGACTGTATGCACGAACCCCCCGTTCAGTCCGACTGCTGCGCCTTATCCGGTAACTATCGTCTTGAGTCCAACCCGGTAAGACATGCAAAAGCGCCACTGGCAGCAGCCACTGGTAACTGATTTAGAGGAGATGGACTTGAAGTTATGCGCCGGTTAAGGCTAAACTAAACGAACAGTTTTGGTGACTGTGCTCCTCCAAGCCAGTTACCTCGGTTCAAAGAGTTGGTAGCTCAGAGAACCTTCGAAAAAACCGCCTTGCAGGGCGGTTTTTTCGTTTACTGAGCAAGAGATTACGATGCTAAAGAAAGGATCTCAAGAGGATCCTGTTCCATATGCCTACCCCTGAAGTGAAACCAGCACCACTCCGCGACACCAACCATCAAAATAAAACTATTTAACCCATTGTTTCTGATAAGAAAAAACATATATAATCATGATCCACAATCATCCAACGCGGTTGACCTGCCCCCCAGGATTAGATACAACCTTCAGTTAGTAATGTCGGTTCGTTTTTCTTCATATTTCCCGTTTCGCCAGCCCGCCGCAAATTCAGCCGGAGTCTGGTAGTTCAGCGATGAATGTGGACGACACTCGCTCTAATCCTGCCACCAGTCATTAATCGTTTTCCTGGCGTGAACGATATCGCTGAACCAGTGCTCATTGAGGCACTCATCCCTGAATCGTCCGT
>NZ_JAIFJY010000041.1:0-5144 GCF_051835185.1 Klebsiella sp. K5-306 | reverse complement strand
TCTGCGACAACATCTGGCAAGGCTGGGACGGAAGTCACTGTCGTTCTCAAAATCGGTGGAGCTGTATGACAAGGTCATCGGGCATTATCTGAACATAAAACACTATCAGTAAGTTGGAGTCATTACCCGAGCGCTGAACAAAATGACGAAAGCAGGTATGCCTGAAAGCGTGCGTATTGCCTGAAAACACAACCCGCTACGGGGGAGACTTACCCGAAATCTGATTTATTCAACAAAGCCCCCACCTGACAGATATAAAACCGCATCCAAACGGTAACGCGGTTCAGAGACGAGATATTATAGGTACCAATGGTGGAAAATCAGATTTTTGGAAGCGTGTATTAGAAGACTATAAAACAAGACAAGTTGTTTTTGATGCGAAAAATTTTGAAGAATTAGGCCCATCTGAGTACAGACAATTACAATCATATTTAACAGGTCCGTATGGAAAATTAGGATTTATTATTAATAGAGAAGAAAGTGAGGCATTGAAATCAGGGAGAGATTTGGATTGGACAAAAGAAATGTATCAATCTCATAATTCATTAATAATAAAATTACCTGCGAAATATATATCTAAATTGTTGCAAAAATTAAGAAATCCTGAGAAGCATGACGCTATAGATAGTCAGATGGGGAAACTTTTAACTCTATATGAAACATCATATATGGCTATTAAAAGTACTCAAAAGAAACGAAGAAAATAGCATCAGTTACATCATATGAGAGGGTTCCTGAAAAGGAATTTTCTCATATTTTATTATAAATCAATAATATATATCCTTAGCGTACGTTTTCGTTCCATTGGACCTCAAACCCCACATATAGCGTCACTGTCAGCTGGAAACACCGCTACATCTTGTGTTGCGGGGCCGCTGTGCGCCGGGGGCAGGAACGAAGATCCGGAAATACCGGTTTTCGGATCTGAGGCAACGAGAAAGGACACTGTTGATAGATGGACAATAATTATTTCAATTATTGAATATTATGCAAAAATGTAAGACGGCAATCTTTACATTAAAAGTAAAGCAAAAGAGATTTACAATCTCATGTAAAGCAGATAAGCTTTACATCTCCAACCGGTTAAGGAGCTTATGTATGGCTATGGTCAATGCCCGCATCGATGACGAGCTGAAAGCCCGGGTCGATGCAGTACTTCAGCGCAGGAATATAACGGTCACCCAGAATATGACAGATCTGTACCGTTATATTGATCAGCATGAGCAGTCACCCTTTTTGCCAGCCCCTCGGCCGCACACTGCCGGCGATGTTGTGGCAAAGTGCTGTTCTGATTTGATGAATATCCGCGATGCACTGCTGCTTATCCGCGGCCATGCGGAGCGCCAGGCTGGCACCGGGGAGATGGCTTCACTTTATCAGTTATTTACCCGTTCCCGCCTGGCGTTTGCCGATGGGCTGTGCTGGCTGCACAGTGCCCCGGCGTTGCCCTTCACAGTTGACCGGCTGCTGTTGCCCCTGGCTCAGGTTCAGGCGCAGATCGCAGAGTGTGATATTGCGCTGGGTGGCGGAAGCCGCGATGCTCTGGTGCTTTCTGATGATGCGTTAAGCAAGCTCGCAGCCAATTTTAACGAGCTCGATAAAGTGGTGATAAGCCTGTGTGAAAAGGTTGGGGTGCTCCGCCGGCTTCCGCCTGTAGTAACTGAAGAACAGCGCTTTGATGGGGAGTTCTGTACCGTCTTCACGAAAGATGTCAGCTTTCCGGGAAATGTTGAAGTCATTATCCACCTGCGTCCCGATCTGCTCCGCCTATTAACTCCTCACCTGAAAGAAGCGATTTGCTGCCCTCGAATTCCTGGATGGACTCCTGGTGTTGATATTAATAGCGGTTTTAACACATACATCCCAGCACCGGCGGATTATTTTCAGAAGATGGACTCCATTACAGCTGTTGCAATGGCACCGGCAGGAGGAGCGATGGGAGTATGCGGTCTTCTTTTTGTTCAGGGTGAAACAAGGATCCATTACTGGTCGGAGAAATCTGCTCAGGTCAACCCTGTCTCCCGCGACATGCTGTCAGAGGCAGTCTGCGTGAAAATCGAAAATCATATCCGAAACATTCTTCAGGGCTCTGACACTAAATGACCAACAGAAAAGCAATTCCTGACAAAGTTCAGGCTAAGATAATGGACAAAAGCGCGGCGCGGTGCGCTATCTGTTACAGCACGCGGATGAATACCGATGTGGTGTATCCCGTTCCTGGCTTCCAGAGTGCACACATTGACCAAAACGCCGCCAACTGCGCGGAGAATAATCTATACCGGGGTTCGAGGTTCAATCGTGTAAAAAACCACGTTAAGGCAATAATTCATTGTTTGAATTGAAATTTAATGGCCTCAACTCTCCCTTCAGAATATTTTCCGGCAGCGTGAACGTATAATGTCCCAGCATGTTGATATGACCGTACATCAGTGGCGACAGGCGTGAGATATGCTCGTCTTCCGGGATCTCACCAGCGCTGCGCAAATGTGATAGCGCTTCCTGCATATAAAGCGTGTTCCACAATACAACTGCGTTAGTGACAAGCCCCAGCGCACCCAGTTGATCCTCCTGCCCCTCACGGTAACGTTTTCTAATCTCACCACGTTGGCCGTAACAGATCGCCCTTGCCACGGCGTGACGGCCTTCTCCCCGGTTAAGCTGAGTCAGTATCCTGCGACGATATTCTTCATCATCAATGTAGTTGAGGAGGTACAGCGTCTTGTTGACCCGTCCCACCTCCATAATCGCCTGCGCCAGCCCTGACGGACGGGAACTTTTTAAAAGCGAGCCCACAAGTTCTGAGGCGTGGACTGTACCCAGCTTCAGAGAACCGGAAACCCTCATCATTTCATCCCATTGGGTTTCTATCTTTGACAGTTCAACGCATCCCCGCGCCAGCTCATCCAGTACCCCGTAGTTCGCATTTTTATCTGCACGCCAAAATACCGCCTCACCGGCATCTGCCAGGCGGGGCGAAAACTGGTAGCCCAGCAGCCAGAACAGGCCAAAGATAATGTCGCTGGACCCTCCAGTGTCCGTCATAATCTCCACCGGATTCAGCCCCGTCTGCTGCTCCAGAAGCCCTTCCAGCACAAAGATAGAGTCACGCAACGTACCGGGGATAACGATGCCGTGAAAGCCGGAATACTGGTCAGAAACAAAATTGTACCAGGTGATCCCACGCCCTGAGCCAAAGTATTTTCTGTTAGGGCCAGAGTTCAGCGTTTTTACAGGAGTGACAAAGCGCATCCCATCTGCAGAAGCCACTTCTCCGCCGCCCCAGCGCTCAGACAGTTCCAGCGTGGACTGAAAATCGACCAACCGGGCATTAGCGCTGACCAGCGTTTCAGCCCGAATGTAGTTTTGTTTTACCCAGCTCAGACGGTGGCGGGTCAGTGCCGGAATACTGTGTTTGATCAGCGGTTCATGTCCGATATTGCAGGCTTCAGCGAGCAGTACGGCACACAGGCTGATGTTAAGATCCTGAGCACGGGCTTCAGACTCACTCACATGAGTGAATTCGCGGGTAAAACCAGTCCGGGCGTCAATTTCAAGCAGCAGCTCTGTCAGATCAACAGGGGGGACCAGCTGCCTGACGCGGCTGTTCAGAAGAATCAGCGGCTGCGGTTCTTCCAGTTTTTCCAGACTGCTGATGGTCAGGGACGGATATTTACCCTGATGACAGATGCTCACGGCAGCATTCAGCTCAAAGCGTGAGGCCACCGTTTTCCAGGTTTCGTCCAGTTCGGTTGCCAGCTGTTTAACGGCATTTCCACCATCGGTGGGGTGTCCAAGCGCCCGGCATACGGCGATCCGCTGAGCCTGCCATTCTTTCCCCTGAAGAAACTTCTGACGCGGATCGCCCCAGCGATCGCTGTTCTCCAGCCAGATATCGCGGCGACGCAGCGAATCCTGAAGGCGTTCCAGCAGGCACAATGAGTATCCTGCACGCTGTATCCGGCCTTCGGAGTCGTACACCAGACGTTTCCAGGGACCTGTAATGATCTGCTCAGGCGCATTCTCCAGGAGGCGTTTTTTCGAACCACTCAGTTCGGCCAGGTAATGTATGGCCGATAGCGTATTTTCGCCGGCAGGGGCAGACTGAAAATGTAAATCACGCAGCATCGCTGGCAGAAAGCGCTTAACCCGTCCATATTGCTCGACCATTTCATCCTGGAAATTTGTGTCCTGCGGGCGGGCAAGCTCATTGACTTTACCTACGGATTCCGCCAGCCGGTTCTTTGGTACGTGGCTGAAAATAGTCTGACGCAGCGCTGCGTCATCCATTTTATCATCCAGTAAAAGCGTACATGCATGTGCCAGAAGTAGCGCCGCGCGATCAAGATCTTTGAGCGTTCTGAGCCGTTTTTTCTGCCCGGTTTGCTTCGCTGAACGCGTGATATTGAGGATCAGCAGATCCAGAACATCGACAGCCTCATCGAGTGCCAAAATTTCCTGTGCTTTAACAAACGCGGTCAGGATGGCCAGCCGCCGTTCCTCCGGCATTCTGGCGATATATTTTACCGAAGCCATGCCAGCATAACGAGCCAGGTTGCGGAGTTGAATTGCAGGCAGCCCGGCAAAATTCAGCCGGGAAAACTCCAGGCTGCGCAGGCGTGTGTAGCGCTGAAGTGCGTCAGTAAAGGCCGGACCACTGACGTTGACGGGCCCTTTTCGTATCTGCTCCATCACGGAAACCCGCTGTCCTTCCGGTATGACAAGCAGACCGGCCAGTTGCTCAGTCTGCCAGCTGTCAGGTAATGCAGCCAGTCTGCGCCACAAACGCCTGCTTGCCCGCTCACGAATTTCGCCAATGAGCCTCGTCAGCGCTGAGGCTGCGGGCAACAATACTTTATTCTGGAGCAACCATGCCGTGGCAAAATCGAACATCAGACCGGGGCGCTCGTTACTGAGCCATGTGCGGATATAAAGCAGACGTTTCAGTCTGAACGACCAGGGGAAATCGCCAAAATCATGGTAGTCAGAGTGTTGCCTGATCAGCCTTTGATGCTCCCAACGGCACTGTTGCAAATAGTCGGTGGTGATAAACTTATCATCCCCTTTTGCTGATGGAGCTGTACATGAACCCATTCAAAGGCCGGCATTTTCAGCGTGACATCATTCTGTGGGCCGTACGCTGGTAC
>NZ_JAIFJY010000040.1:0-6292 GCF_051835185.1 Klebsiella sp. K5-306 | reverse complement strand
ACATTCACTCCGCGTTCAGCCAGCATCTCCTGCAGCTCACGGTAACTGATGCCGTATTTGCAGTACCAGCGTACGGCCCACAGAATGATGTCACGCTGAAAATGCCGGCCTTTGAATGGGTTCATGTGCAGCTCCATCAGCAAAAGGGGATGATAAGTTTATCACCACCGACTATTTGCAACAGTGCCACTTCGACGACTACCTGCTGCCGGCCGAGAAGTTCGCCGCACTCAAGCGCGAGCAGGCCCTGCCCCTGGCGATCAACCCGAACAGCGACCAGTACCTGGAAGAGCGTTTGCAGCTGCTGGACGAGCAGTTGGCCACCGTCACCCGCCTGGCCAAGGACAACGAGCTGCCCGATGCCATCCTCACCGAGTCAGGGCTGAAAATCACCCCGCTGGATGCGGCGGTGCCGGATCGGGCGCAGGCGCTGATCGACCAAACCAGCCAGTTACTGCCGCGCATCAAGATCACCGAACTGCTGATGGACGTGGACGACTGGACGGGCTTCAGCCGCCACTTCACCCACTTGAAGGACGGGGCCGAGGCCAAAGACAGGACGTTGCTGCTGTCCGCAATCCTCGGTGATGCGATCAACCTCGGGCTGACCAAGATGGCCGAGTCGAGCCCCGGCCTGACCTACGCCAAGCTGTCCTGGCTGCAAGCCTGGCACATCCGCGACGAAACCTATTCGGCGGCCTTGGCCGAGCTGGTCAACCACCAGTATCGCCACGCCTTTGCCGCCCACTGGGGCGACGGCACGACCTCATCCTCCGATGGCCAGCGCTTCCGCGCGGGTGGCCGGGGCGAGAGCACCGGGCACGTCAACCCGAAGTACGGTAGCGAGCCGGGACGGCTGTTCTATACCCATATCTCCGACCAGTACGCGCCGTTCAGCACCCGCGTGGTGAATGTCGGCGTCCGCGATTCCACCTATGTGCTCGACGGCCTGCTGTACCACGAGTCCGACCTGCGGATCGAGGAGCACTACACCGACACGGCCGGCTTCACCGATCACGTCTTTGCCCTGATGCACCTGCTAGGCTTCCGCTTCGCGCCGCGCATCCGCGACCTCGGCGAAACCAAGCTGTACGTGCCGCAGGGCGTGCAAGCCTACCCGACGTTGCGCCCGCTGATCGGCGGCACCCTGAACATCAAGCACGTGCGTGCCCACTGGGACGACATCCTGCGCCTGGCCAGCTCGATCAAGCAGGGCACCGTCACCGCCTCGCTGATGCTGCGCAAGCTCGGCAGCTACCCGCGCCAGAACGGACTGGCCGTGGCCCTGCGCGAGCTGGGCCGGATCGAGCGCACGCTGTTCATCCTGGACTGGCTGCAAAGTGTTGAACTGCGCCGCCGCGTGCATGCCGGCCTGAACAAAGGTGAGGCGCGCAACTCGCTGGCCAGGGCGGTGTTCTTCAACCGCCTTGGGGAAATCAGGGATCGGAGCTTCGAGCAGCAGCGCTACCGGGCCAGCGGCCTCAACCTGGTGACGGCGGCTATCGTGCTGTGGAACACGGTGTACCTGGAACGCGCCACCCAGGGGTTGGTCGAGGCCGGCAAGCCGGTGGACGGCGAGCTGCTGCAATTCCTGTCGCCGCTGGGCTGGGAGCACATCAACCTAACCGGCGATTACGTCTGGCGGCAGAGCCGCAGACTGGAAGACGGGAAGTTTCGGCCCTTACGGATGCCCGGAAAACCTTAGCGTACGATTTTTTCCGAATTCTGCGGGCTCCCCTATCTCATCTGCGCAAGGCAGAACGTGAAGACGGCCGCGAGCGCCAGGCGCACGAGGCCGGCGCGCGGACCCGCGCCACGGCCCACGAGCGGACGCCGCAGCAGGAGCGCCAGAAGGCCGCCAGAGAGGCCGAGCGCGGCCGTGAGGCTTGGACGCTAGGGCAGGGCATGAAAAAGCCCGTAGCGGGCTGCTACGGGCGTCTGACGCGGTGGAAAGGGGGAGGGGATGTTGTCTACATGGCTCTGCTGTAGTGAGTGGGTTGCGCTCCGGCAGCGGTCCTGATCAATCGTCACCCTTTCTCGGTCCTTCAACGTTCCTGACAACGAGCCTCCTTTTCGCCAATCCATCGACAATCACCGCGAGTCCCTGCTCGAACGCTGCGTCCGGACCGGCTTCGTCGAAGGCGTCTATCGCGGCCCGCAACAGCGGCGAGAGCGGAGCCTGTTCAACGGTGCCGCCGCGCTCGCCGGCATCGCTGTCGCCGGCCTGCTCCTCAAGCACGGCCCCAACAGTGAAGTAGCTGATTGTCATCAGCGCATTGACGGCGTCCCCGGCCGAAAAACCCGCCTCGCAGAGGAAGCGAAGCTGCGCGTCGGCCGTTTCCATCTGCGGTGCGCCCGGTCGCGTGCCGGCATGGATGCGCGCGCCATCGCGGTAGGCGAGCAGCGCCTGCCTGAAGCTGCGGGCATTCCCGATCAGAAATGAGCGCCAGTCGTCGTCGGCTCTCGGCACCGAATGCGTATGATTCTCCGCCAGCATGGCTTCGGCCAGTGCGTCGAGCAGCGCCCGCTTGTTCCTGAAGTGCCAGTAAAGCGCCGGCTGCTGAACCCCCAACCGTTCCGCCAGTTTGCGTGTCGTCAGACCGTCTACGCCGACCTCGTTCAACAGGTCCAGGGCGGCACGGATCACTGTATTCGGCTGCAACTTTGTCATGCTTGACACTTTATCACTGATAAACATAATATGTCCACCAACTTATCAGTGATAAAGAATCCGCGCGTTCAATCGGACCAGCGGAGGCTGGTCCGGAGGCCAGACGTGAAACCCAACAGACCCCTGATCGTAATTCTGAGCACTGTCGCGCTCGACGCTGTCGGCATCGGCCTGATTATGCCGGTGCTGCCGGGCCTCCTGCGCGATCTGGTTCACTCGAACGACGTCACCGCCCACTATGGCATTCTGCTGGCGCTGTATGCGTTGATGCAATTTGCCTGCGCACCTGTGCTGGGCGCGCTGTCGGATCGTTTCGGGCGGCGGCCGGTCTTGCTCGTCTCGCTGGCCGGCGCTGCTGTCGACTACGCCATCATGGCGACGGCGCCTTTCCTTTGGGTTCTCTATATCGGGCGGATCGTGGCCGGCATCACCGGGGCGACTGGGGCGGTAGCCGGCGCTTATATTGCCGATATCACTGATGGCGATGAGCGCGCGCGGCACTTCGGCTTCATGAGCGCCTGTTTCGGGTTCGGGATGGTCGCGGGACCTGTGCTCGGTGGGCTGATGGGCGGTTTCTCCCCCCACGCTCCGTTCTTCGCCGCGGCAGCCTTGAACGGCCTCAATTTCCTGACGGGCTGTTTCCTTTTGCCGGAGTCGCACAAAGGCGAACGCCGGCCGTTACGCCGGGAGGCTCTCAACCCGCTCGCTTCGTTCCGGTGGGCCCGGGGCATGACCGTCGTCGCCGCCCTGATGGCGGTCTTCTTCATCATGCAACTTGTCGGACAGGTGCCGGCCGCGCTTTGGGTCATTTTCGGCGAGGATCGCTTTCACTGGGACGCGACCACGATCGGCATTTCGCTTGCCGCATTTGGCATTCTGCATTCACTCGCCCAGGCAATGATCACCGGCCCTGTAGCCGCCCGGCTCGGCGAAAGGCGGGCACTCATGCTCGGAATGATTGCCGACGGCACAGGCTACATCCTGCTTGCCTTCGCGACACGGGGATGGATGGCGTTCCCGATCATGGTCCTGCTTGCTTCGGGTGGCATCGGAATGCCGGCGCTGCAAGCAATGTTGTCCAGGCAGGTGGATGAGGAACGTCAGGGGCAGCTGCAAGGCTCACTGGCGGCGCTCACCAGCCTGACCTCGATCGTCGGACCCCTCCTCTTCACGGCGATCTATGCGGCTTCTATAACAACGTGGAACGGGTGGGCATGGATTGCAGGCGCTGCCCTCTACTTGCTCTGCCTGCCGGCGCTGCGTCGCGGGCTTTGGAGCGGCGCAGGGCAACGAGCCGATCGCTGATCGTGGAAACGATAGGCCTATGCCATGCGGGTCAAGGCGACTTCCGGCAAGCTATACGCGCCCTAGGAGTGCGGTTGGAACGTTGGCCCAGCCAGATACTCCCGATCACGAGCAGGACGCCGATGATTTGAAGCGCACTCAGCGTCTGATCCAAGAACAACCATCCTAGCAACACGGCGGTCCCCGGGCTGAGAAAGCCCAGTAAGGAAACAACTGTAGGTTCGAGTCGCGAGATCCCCCGGAACCAAAGGAAGTAGGTTAAACCCGCTCCGATCAGGCCGAGCCACGCCAGGCCGAGAACATTGGTTCCTGTAGGCATCGGGATTGGCGGATCAAACACTAAAGCTACTGGAACGAGCAGAAGTCCTCCGGCCGCCAGTTGCCAGGCGGTAAAGGTGAGCAGAGGCACGGGAGGTTGCCACTTGCGGGTCAGCACGGTTCCGAACGCCATGGAAACCGCCCCCGCCAGGCCCGCTGCGACGCCGACAGGATCTAGCGCTGCGTTTGGTGTCAACACCAACAGCGCCACGCCCGCAGTTCCGCAAATAGCCCCCAGGACCGCCATCAATCGTATCGGGCTACCTAGCAGAGCGGCAGAGATGAACACGACCATCAGCGGCTGCACAGCGCCTACCGTCGCCGCGACCCCGCCCGGCAGGCGGTAGACCGAAATAAACAACAAGCTCCAGAATAGCGAAATATTAAGTGCGCCGAGGATGAAGATGCGCATCCACCAGATTCCCGTTGGAATCTGTCGGACGATCATCACGAGCAATAAACCCGCCGGCAACGCCCGCAGCATCGCGACCGTCATCGGTGAGAAGTTCGGCAGGTATTGGGTGGTGACAATGTAGGTGCTGCCCCAAATGGCAGGTGCTATCGCTGTGAACAATAAATCGGGCGTGCGTAATGACATGCGATTACAAGACCTCCGCTACGGCGATGGGTTTTTGAGAGTTGCAGGCGCCGCGATGACCGCACCCTGACTTGGACTGGCCCTGCCTCGCACCAATCCACCTGCGGCTATGGCCGCGATCATGCGAGGCCCGAAAATTACACGACCTGTACACGTCCGCCGAACCCGGAACGCAACAGAGCTTCGTGGGCATCCCGATCCGGGTCGTAGCAGCAGTCCTGGACCAAACGCACGTCGTAGTCCGCATCACTAGCCCAGGCGACGCTTGAAAGAACAACGCCGGTGGTGCTTATCCCGGCCATGACAAGCGTGCTTACGCCGCGCGTCCGAAGGTCGGCGTCGAGCGCCGTGCCATAAAAGACGCTGGCTCGCGGACATGCATAGAAAAGGTCGCCCCGTTCGATCGCAAGCCCTTCGACGGGCAGACCGGTGCGAAATCGTCCGCTCGGGAGATACGGTGAGATTTGGCGATTCGTCGCCGGCGGCGCATGTTCATACTCTTCGCCGAGCGAAAAGTTGGGGAACAGCACGGGCCGGCCGCGCAAGGCGTGCTGGCAGCCGTGCAGACCCTGCGTGAGATGAACGCCGACAACCTGCGCAAGGTGCCGGCCGATGCACCCACGGCCTTCATCAAGCCGCGCTGGAAGCCGCTGGTGATCACCCCGGAAGGCCTCGACCGGAAATTCTACGAAATCTGCGCCCTGTCCGAGCTGAAGAACGCCCTGCGCTCCGGCGACATCTGGGTCAAGGGCTCGCGGCAGTTCCGCGACTTCGACGACTACCTGCTGCCGGCCGAGAAGTTCGCCGCACTCAAGCGCGAGCAGGCCCTGCCCCTGGCGATCAACCCGAACAGCGACCAGTACCTGGAAGAGCGTTTGCAGCTGCTGGACGAGCAGTTGGCCACCGTCACCCGCCTGGCCAAGGACAACGAGCTGCCCGATGCCATCCTCACCGAGTCAGGGCTGAAAATCACCCCGCTGGATGCGGCGGTGCCGGATCGGGCGCAGGCGCTGATCGACCAAACCAGCCAGTTACTGCCGCGCATCAAGATCACCGAACTGCTGATGGACGTGGACGACTGGACGGGCTTCAGCCGCCACTTCACCCACTTGAAGGACGGGGCCGAGGCCAAAGACAGGACGTTGCTGCTGTCCGCAATCCTCGGTGATGCGATCAACCTCGGGCTGACCAAGATGGCCGAGTCGAGCCCCGGCCTGACCTACGCCAAGCTGTCCTGGCTGCAAGCCTGGCACATCCGCGACGAAACCTATTCGGGGTCGGTTCCGGCTGAGGGCGAAATGACACCCTAAGCGTTAGCTCTGTGTCGTTGCACGATGTCAGCGACGGTATTCTTGCTGATACCGAGCTCGCGTGCGATCCAGCGATAGCTGCGTCCCTCG
>NZ_JAIFJY010000039.1:0-6332 GCF_051835185.1 Klebsiella sp. K5-306 | reverse complement strand
AGCCGCGCGGGGAGGGATTCGAGCTGCGTACCGACAGCTACGGAGCGATACGGGCCGGGAAAGGGATATTCATCACCGCTGATGCACAGATGAAAGCGCAGGGGCAGCAGCTGGCGATGGAGCCTGCGTTGTCGCGGCTTTCAGCGGCGCTGGTGGAAATGCAGTCGCTGGCTGCCGGTGCACAACAGGCACAGGCGCTGGCTGCAGATGTGGGGCGTCAACAGAAGTTGCTGCAACAGAAAATAGAACAGATTCAGAAGGAAATATTGCTGGCGACGGCCTCTCAAGGCGTGGCGCTGGCAAGTGGTGACGATATGTTGCTGTCAGCGCAGGAGAATCTGACGCTGATCGCCGGTAAACAACTGGATCTGGGTGCGCAAAAGGACTTCACACTGGCAGCAGGAAAACAAATTAGCCTCTGGAGCCAGAGGGGGGCTAAATGGTTCGCATCGCAGGGGGATATTGATATTCAGGCGCAGAGCGGAAATATTACCACCTGGTCAACGCAGGACACGTATATTTCGAGTGGTAAGAGACTGGTAATAACGGCACAGGATGAGCTGACGCTGATATGCGGGGGCGGATATATCAAAATCAAAGGAGGGAATGTTGAAATTGGCGGTCCTGGAAAGTTGCTGATAAAAAACACCGGTATTAAGAAAGCAGGTTCGGGTAGTATGCAGGCAGTAATGAAGTCGTTTGAGTCGGGAAGTTTTGATGAGAAGTTTATTATTACTCATCCGGTTTCTGGAAAGGCTCTGGCAAATCAGAAATATGAGATTCACTTGCCGGACGGAAACGTAATGTCTGGCATGACGAATGCGATGGGACATTCTTCGCTTATAAATTCACAGACAATTGATATGCTGAAAATTATCCTGAAAAAATAACAGGAAGAAGAATGTACCACATAAATTAACTATGTGGTTTCTCCAGCCGCTGTTAAGTGGTGTTCCGGGAATAGAGCGCGTAAGGATGACTATTTATTACGCCCAGGAGGCTCTATTCGGTAAGTTCAATTATATAGTGAAGCAGGGGGGGGGCTTGATTATAAAAAACACACGGGCTGATTGTATAGCGAGGACCGTTATTAAATTGTCCAATTACACATTATGAATTTTTTTAGATAACGAAGCAGATATGTCAGTCATAATTCTGGTTATGCTTGTCCCCTTATTCGCTTGCAACCTCGAAATAAATAGATGGAATGAAGACTCTTTTGAATAAATAACTGGGGTAAGAATATGATAAATAAATTAATCGTATTATTTTTGGAACTAGTGTTGTTAAGCTGTTCTCTTTTTTCATTAAGCGGTTGCGTTACTGAAGGGGCCGCATTCGGTCTGGGGGCAGGGAGCCTGCATGAAACGGTAATGACAGAAAAAGACAAAAATGCACCGTCACCGGTATATGGTCTGCCGCAGGTGATCTACCGGATAGATAATAATCGTTATTTTACATTGGAGAATTATACCCGCTGCGAGAATGGGCAAACGTTTTATAATAACAAAGAAAAAGATATTCATGTCAAAGTATTGGACGGTTCAGGATACCTGTTTAAAGGCCGTTTATTCTGGTTGTCCATACGTGATGATTATCTGGCATTTCCAGCAACAATAGATACAAATCATGCAGCTTGTATGGGAGCAGATAAAGGTTGTATGAATGCCGTCATTGTCACAACTGATGGTGGAAAAACACTCTACGGCGTTGAATATGGCAGCCATACTCAGGATCCAACAGGTGATACAAAAGATTATGATATGTTAGTCATGGATGAGGGATTTTATTTGATTGTATATCATTCTTCTAAACGATCGCCAACGAATGCTTATGCCCTAAAATGGACATTTTACCCAAATGCAGAGTCTGCCAAAAAAATAGGCTATCCCGGAGTGACTGGACCAGTTTATCAACCAGAACTTTCTATAGATGTATCTCAAATTCTTCAGGAAAAAATGCAATGCGACCGACGATTAGAACCCGTAAAATTTTCAGGGATAGTCTCTCATGAATAATAAATCCTCACCAACCAGAAAAGTAGAGGTGCATACAACCGATAATGGCACGCCATTTTCCTACTCAATGACTTCCCATAAAAATATAAAAGTGAAAGCGGAAGTTCAACCGCCATTGCAGTTGCCTGGATTAATTATATTCGTACATGGAGTTAATTCAGAAGGCGAATGGTATAAAGAGGCTGAAGTATCATTATGTAATGGTTTGAATAATCGACTTGGGTTATCTGACAAAGATACTGTACATCAATTGCAAGCTAACGAATACGCAGATGCTCACTGGAACAAAGATGGCACCAAATGGATTGTTCCTGCCAGGAAAATTATCAAAGAAAACCGCTCCCCAGTTATCCGCTTCTACTGGGGTTATCGTGCTGCTAATAACGAAACCGATAGATACGCCATTCCGTTAAAAAACAAGAAAGGTGATAATTACTATGATCTTTCTCCCGAAGAGCGCAAAACGAAAGGCCCATGGTTCTGGGGCGGCGGGCCGTTCCAGAACGGCTGTAATCAATTGGTCAGCCTGTGGAGTGAGAAGGGATTTGACAACTGGCCGAATGTGCTGGGTATGCCGATCCCCTTCAGCACTCAATTGATTAATGGTGAGCGTGATCGCCTGCTGACCGCGGCGCCGCCGCGCCACTATTATGCGCACGCCGCCGGGCGTCTGGCGGACCTGATAAAAACCATCCGCAGTAAATATCCTGAAGACACAGTTACGGTGCTGTCACACAGCCAGGGGACAATGGTTGCGCTGGCGGCAGCAGCCATTGAGGCACCGGATGCGCTGTTCGTCATGAATTCACCTTATGCGCTGGAAAACGAACTCACCACCTATATTTCCTATCCGGTGAAAGAGATCATCAGTAGGGAAGCCCGGGAGGCTACGTTTGCCGATATCGTTAGAAAGGTTGCGGAAAACAAAACCCGCCTTGCGCAGCAGGGCTACGATCGCCTGTTGGCAGGCGTCAGCAGCGATGGCGAAAGCTGGACGCCGGAAGGGAAAACCCACGCTGGACTGCCGGAGCGCGATAACCACGGTACCACGTGGATTTACTGTAATCCGCATGACCGGGTGATGGGCTCGGCTCCGCTGCGAAGTATTGGCTGGCAGGGGTTACCTAATACAAAAGAAAGTGATTATAGTGAATCCCATTCTTTATTTAAGCTGGCAGGCGACACACTTTATGTCCGTATGCTGGGGCGTAATACACCGTGTGGAAATGCACCGGATACACAAACCCATTTCAGTAATCTTGGGGATGGTAAGCCATTCTGGGACAGTACGACCACGGTGCTTCAGAAGATGACCTGGCCGGAACCAGACAAAGGACAAATGCTGACGGTTAATGCGCCGCAGGTACCAGAACCACTGACTTCTGAGGAACTGAAAAATTTTGACCAGGATTATGCCAGCACTGAAAAGCAAACTGGCTCAATAGGATACGGCTACGGACAGATTAACCCGACGACGAAAAGACCCGTTGACATAGACTACCGTTATTACATTTCACTATACGGTTATTTTGACCAGAAGATGGTGCCTAAAACACCTTCCTCCTGGTATCAACCTGGGCCGGGATCGAAAGAGGATCGGGTGAAATATGAAAAACAGTCGAGAACTGAAATGCTGGAAGATATAAGGACCTATGTTCAGCGCCCGACCGATCACAGTACCCTGCCAATGAATGAACATTTTATGAGTCGAGTTGTGGCCTATGATCTACCGCTAGGGTATTGCTGGCATTCATGGGATCGGGCAAGCCTGGCAGAATTGCGCAGGCAGGCGGACTGGTTGGAAAGTGATGATTATTATTTCACAGGCGAACTGAATAAGCCGGATATTCCCCCGGCAATCCGGCAGGATGTGGCAGAAGATGCGGTGAAGAGAAAGGCCGAAGAAATAGCCCGATGTATCGGGAAGAAATGAAAAATTATCATCGCTGAAAGTAGTTACTGTATTTACCAGCAATGGAATTAATCACATACATATTCTATGACTTAAAGTTTATTAGCTGAACGTCGTTGTGTGAGACATTTTATTGCCTGGTATGTCAATCGATAACTTTAATTATGAAGGTTTTTACGGTTGGTAATTATTGCATTAATGTTTCATGGGTTTTTTGGTATGAACGCAGGGCTCATGAGTGAAAATAAATATTAGGAACAGTTAGTAATAGGTGGTAAATATGGCTAGACGTGTTGTTGTTATCAATGATGTCACTTCTCATGGCGGAAGAGTTATTTCAGCATCGTCCACTTTTAATATTGAAGGAAAAAACGCGATGTTGCTGAATGACCAGGTGTATTGCCCGGAGCACGGCGCTAACCCGATAGTGGAATGTGATATGAGTTATGAGGAAAACGGCAGGGGAATCGTGGTGCATGGCTGTAAGAGTGCCTGTGGTTCTGTGGTCTACGCTAGTTTGCCGGATGTGGAGATAGGTTGATGGGCTGGTCATTACCAGAGGTTCCCGCGAGGCCTGATGCACAACCCTGGTCACCCTGGATATGCCTGTCAATTACTTTCGCCGGTGTATTTATCGCGTTAGTGCGGGTGGTACTGTATTCACCCTCCGGTGATTTACCAACGCTTGCAAGCGGTTACTGGCTACCACTGACCGGATATACTTTGGTGGGTGTTACTGTTGCCGTAACCTTTTATTTGTTATGGTGGGAAATACAGACTTTCCGCGTCCGTAACTGGAATAACTGGCGACGAAATATGCATCTGGCATGGCGGCATCAAGCACACCTGCATTTATGCGTGACCAGATGTGTGGTATTAACCGCAGACCCACAATTGCTTTCTCGACTGGCGGGTGTTATGCCTGAAAACAGTGACGAAACTCCTTTATTAACATTGCTTCCTGAGGAAAATTTAATTCCTGGTATTTCACGCTTTGAACAACTTTGTCGTTTGTTAATAAACCAGATTAAAACAATACTTTTCCAGTCCTGTCCTTCAGGTCCGTTAACGGTGGTAATACAGACATCTGCTCCTGATAAAGAACAGGAGCTCCAGTATTTTTCCCTTCTCTGGGAAGATGAAGAATTACCATGGATGCCAGATATTCATGCCTTACCCAGTTCGTCAATTTTTAATAACTGGAATAAATTCCTGTCTACTGCTCGTTATCCACTACTGGTGCTGGCGCTGCATTACCGCCAGCCAGAAGAAAACTTACCGGAATTTGCCTGTGCGTTGCTGCTGTTGCCCGATGCGATGCTGAAATCGTCAGAACAGCGCGATGCGGTGCGAGTATTTCGCGCCATGCCGCTGAATACTGATGCATTGCCCCGTGAATTGACGGAATTACGTGATATGGCGCAGCAGCCTCCCGGGGTAAAACATCTGGTCTGGCACAGTGGGTTATCTGCGCCGTCCGCGCAGGCGCTGGGGCGGGTGGTTAATGAGTTACCTTTGCCCCTGCAGACTGATATCGCCGCCGGTGGTATTGTCGATTTTGCGAAAATCAGCGCTAACTACGGGCCTCTGGCCGGATGGCTGATGGTGGCTGCGGCAGCAGAGATGGTCAGTTACGGTCCGGGGAGCCACTGGCTGCTACAGGCGGATGGCAAACAGGCCAGTGCGATGGTTGTCGGCAACAGTCTGCCGGTTACCCATGATGAAGATGTAAGATTGGCTCCGTTACCTTATCCGGCTGGGTCGCTCAGCCTTGCGGTATTGCTCAATATTGCGGTTTTTGGAGCAACTGCCCGTTTTTTCCCGGACTGGCTGTTTTCCTGGTACGGCGTGTTCAGCGTGCTGCTGTCGCTGGCCGTGTCTCTGCCCGGCGCTGTTTTCCTGCTGCGCCGTGCCCTCACTGCTCTGCAACGCCCCCATTTTATTCAGGCAGCCGGACTTGCCCGCAAGGAATAATCCAATATGAAAAGGTTTTTATACATCCCGGGAGCGGGTCTCTGTGTCCTGGTTGTTTTGTTGGCTCTGTTGTTTATTCTGGCCCAGACAACTCATCTTTTTTTTGAATGGACGGGTGAACGCGTATTCTGGATTTCGCTGCTGGGTACGGTTTTTCTGACCAGTTCGTTAAGCGTGCTTATTTTTTTCCTTATCCCTTTCCAGAAAAACGACATCCCGTTGACGCCGCATGACCCTCGCCTGACAGGCGAGGTGGCCGGGGCAGAGGAACGAAATGTACCTCTTTCTTCACTAAGACAATATCTCCGCCGCCGCTATACCCGTTTCTGGCGCCACAAAGTCCGCCTGCTGCTGGTGGCCGGTGAACCCGCGCACATTGCCGCCATCGCCCCCGGTCTGGCGGAAAAGCAGTGGCTCGAAGGCCACCG
>NZ_JAIFJY010000038.1:0-6981 GCF_051835185.1 Klebsiella sp. K5-306 | reverse complement strand
AGTACCAGCGTACGGCCCACAGAATGATGTCACGCTGAAAATGCCGGCCTTTGAATGGGTTCATGTGCAGCTCCATCAGCAAAAGGGGATGATAAGTTTATCACCACCGACTATTTGCAACAGTGCCGATTTGCTCACATCCAGCTTTTGTTAGTTCGTCAACCTGGTGCGCCACATCCTGAAGATGCGTAGATTTACGTGCATAGCCGATTTTCATTCTTTTCTCGCTAATTAGTTATGGGGTTATTGTTATGTTGATACAGTAACGAGTTTTGTTACATGAGGGGAGTCATTTTTCGGGAGAAGTCAGGACTTTTCAAGACTGTCACAAAAACCATCGTTTTTGATACATTAATTTAACCAATAGGTTGCAGATCAAATCGCCTGTAACAGCCTTTCTGGCTGTTTGTCGTTTTCAGAAGACGGCTGCACTGAACGTCAGAAGCCGACTGCACTATAGCAGCGGAGGGGTTGGATCCATCAGGCAACGACGGGCTGCTGCCGGCCATCAGCGGACGCAGGGAGGACTTTCCGCAACCGGCCGTTCGATGCGGCACCGATGGCCTTCGCGCAGGGGTAGTGAATCCGCCAGGATTGACTTGCGCTGCCCTACCTCTCACTAGTGAGGGGCGGCAGCGCATCAAGCGGTGAGCGCACTCCGGCACCGCCAACTTTCAGCACATGCGTGTAAATCATCGTCGTAGAGACGTCGGAATGGCCGAGCAGATCCTGCACGGTTCGAATGTCGTAACCGCTGCGGAGCAAGGCCGTCGCGAACGAGTGGCGGAGGGTGTGCGGTGTGGCGGGCTTCGTGATGCCTGCTTGTTCTACGGCACGTTTGAAGGCGCGCTGAAAGGTCTGGTCATACATGTGATGGCGACGCACGACACCGCTCCGTGGATCGGTCGAATGCGTGTGCTGCGCAAAAACCCAGAACCACGGCCAGGAATGCCCGGCGCGCGGATACTTCCGCTCAAGGGCGTCGGGAAGCGCAACGCCGCTGCGGCCCTCGGCCTGGTCCTTCAGCCACCATGCCCGTGCACGCGACAGCTGCTCGCGCAGGCTGGGTGCCAAGCTCTCGGGTAACATCAAGGCCCGATCCTTGGAGCCCTTGCCCTCCCGCACGATGATCGTGCCGTGATCGAAATCCAGATCCTTGACCCGCAGTTGCAAACCCTCACTGATCCGCATGCCCGTTCCATACAGAAGCTGGGCGAACAAACGATGCTCGCCTTCCAGAAAACCGAGGATGCGAACCACTTCATCCGGGGTCAGCACCACCGGCAAGCGCCGCGACGGCCGAGGTCTTCCGATCTCCTGAAGCCAGGGCAGATCCGTGCACAGCACCTTGCCGTAGAAGAACAGCAAGGCCGCCAATGCCTGACGATGCGTGGAGACCGAAACCTTGCGCTCGTTCGCCAGCCAGGACAGAAATGCCTCGACTTCGCTGCTGCCCAAGGTTGCCGGGTGACGCACACCGTGGAAACGGATGAAGGCACGAACCCAGTGGACATAAGCCTGTTCGGTTCGTAAACTGTAATGCAAGTAGCGTATGCGCTCACGCAACTGGTCCAGAACCTTGACCGAACGCAGCGGTGGTAACGGCGCAGTGGCGGTTTTCATGGCTTGTTATGACTGTTTTTTTGTACAGTCTATGCCTCGGGCATCCAAGCAGCAAGCGCGTTACGCCGTGGGTCGATGTTTGATGTTATGGAGCAGCAACGATGTTACGCAGCAGGGCAGTCGCCCTAAAACAAAGTTAACCCAGGATGAGAACCTTGAAAGTATCATTGATGGCTGCGAAAGCGAAAAACGGCGTGATTGGTTGCGGTCCAGACATACCCTGGTCCGCGAAAGGGGAGCAGCTACTTTTTAAAGCATTGACCTACAATCAGTGGCTTCTGGTGGGTCGCAAGACGTTTGAATCTATGGGCGCACTCCCCAATAGGAAATACGCGGTCGTTACCCGCTCAGGTTGGACATCAAATGATGACAATGTAGTTGTATTTCAGTCAATCGAAGAGGCCATGGACAGGCTAGCTGAATTCACCGGTCACGTTATAGTGTCTGGTGGCGGAGAAATTTACCGAGAAACATTACCCATGGCCTCTACGCTCCACTTATCGACGATCGACATCGAGCCAGAGGGGGATGTTTTCTTCCCGAGTATTCCAAATACCTTCGAAGTTGTTTTTGAGCAACACTTTACTTCAAACATTAACTATTGCTATCAAATTTGGAAAAAGGGTTAACAAAGCTATGCAATCGACGGCAAAAAGCTTCGTTCGCTTCGCGCACTACGCCTTTTCCGCGATTGATAGCGACGTTATGTGAATATTGAAATGAGCATTCCAAAGAAAGGAAGTAGAAAAATTATCGTGGGCGAAAATGAGTTTTTGTGGCTCATTAGGTCAAAACTCACATATTCGCAGGACTGTTTAGGTACAGAAATGACTGCGGTCGTTGAACCGGATGCCGGTCCTCACTGATGAAGAAGTGAACACCGTACGGGAATCGTGCCGGCAGCTTGGAGCTATCGGCCGGAACCTCAACCAGGTGGCCAGGGCCTTGAACATCGAGTTCAGGGAAAGTGACAAGCTCAAGCAAGAGGCCATCGAAAAACTGGCCGAACGGATCGACCAGCATTTGGACCATGTGTCTGAGCTGTTCGATAAGACCTGGAGCCGGTGGCACGATTGTCATTTTCAGAAGACGACTGCACCAGTTGATTGGGCGTAATGGCTGTTGTGCAGCCAGCTCCTGACAGTTCAATATCAGAAGTGATCTGCACCAATCTCGACTATGCTCAATACTCGTGTGGGCTCTGTTGCAAAAATCGTGAAGCTTGAGCATGCTTGGCGGAGATTGGACGGACGGAACGATGACGGATTTCAAGTGGCGCCATTTCCAGGGTGATGTGATCCTGTGGGCGGTGCGCTGGTATTGTCGCTATCCGATCAGCTATCGCGACCTTGAGGAAATGCTGGCGGAACGCGGCATTTCGGTCGACCATACGACGATCTATCGCTGGGTCCAGTGCTACGCCCCGGAGATGGAGAAGCGGCTGCGCTGGTTCTGGCGGCGTGGCTTTGATCCGAGCTGGCGCCTGGATGAAACCTACGTCAAGGTGCGGGGCAAGTGGACCTACCTGTACCGGGCAGTCGACAAGCGGGGCGACACGATCGATTTCTACCTGTCGCCGACCCGCAGCGCCAAGGCAGCGAAGCGGTTCCTGGGCAAGGCCCTGCGAGGCCTGAAGCACTGGGAAAAGCCTGCCACGCTCAATACCGACAAAGCGCCGAGCTATGGTGCAGCGATCACCGAATTGAAGCGCGAAGGAAAGCTGGACCGGGAGACGGCCCACCGGCAGGTGAAGTATCTCAATAACGTGATCGAGGCCGATCACGGAAAGCTCAAGATACTGATCAAGCCGGTGCGCGGTTTCAAATCGATCCCCACGGCCTATGCCACGATCAAGGGATTCGAAGTCATGCGAGCCCTGCGCAAAGGACAGGCTCGCCCCTGGTGCCTGCAGCCCGGCATCAGGGGCGAGGTGCGCCTTGTGGAGAGAGCTTTTGGCATTGGGCCCTCGGCGCTGACGGAGGCCATGGGCATGCTCAACCACCATTTCGCAGCAGCCGCCTGATCGGCGCAGAGCGACAGCCTACCTCTGACTGCCGCCAATCTTTGCAACAGAGCCTCCGTCGCCATGCTCACCTCGCTTTGGTGCACACGAGTATTGAGCATAGTCGAGATTGGTGCAGATCACTTCTGATATTGAACTGTCAGGAGCTGGCTGCACAACAGCCATTACGCCCAATCAACTGGTGCAGTCGTCTTCTGAAAATGACACTGTTTGTATATAATCATGAAAAAATGGTGAGTAGAGTTTCAGGGTAACAGGGGATGCTTATGTCGGTTTTCCACAACTGGCTACTTGAGATCGCATGTGAGAATTACTTCGTCTACATCAAACGCCTTTCCGCCAACGATACCGGCGCAACAGGTGGTCACCAGGTAGGGCTTTATATCCCTTCAGGTATCGTTGAAAAACTCTTTCCGTCTATCAACCATACCCGTGAACTGAACCCTTCGGTTTTTCTCACCGCACATGTGTCATCGCATGATTGCCCTGACAGCGAAGCCAGGGCAATTTATTATAACAGCCGTCATTTTGGTAAAACCCGGAATGAAAAAAGGATTACCCGCTGGGGTAGAGGCAGCCCACTTCAGGATCCTGAAAATACAGGGGCTCTGACGCTCCTGGCTTTCAAGCTTGATGAGCAAGGGGGGGACTGTAAGGAAGTAAATATTTGGGTATGCGCCAGCACTGATGAAGAGGACGTCATTGAGACCGCTATTGGTGAAGTTATACCCGGAGCGCTTATATCCGGCCCCGCAGGACAGATTCTAGGCGGACTATCTCTACAGCAAGCGCCAGTAAATCATAAATATATTCTACCTGAAGACTGGCACCTGCGCTTTCCGTCGGGAAGTGAAATTATTCAGTATGCAGCCAGCCATTATGTGAAAAATTCCCTTGATCCGGATGAGCAACTTCTTGACCGCCGGCGCGTGGAGTACGACATATTTCTATTGGTTGAGGAACTGCATGTTCTGGATATCATCCGGAAAGGATTTGGCTCTGTGGATGAATTTATTGCGCTGGCCAATTCTGTCAGCAATCGCCGTAAATCCAGAGCCGGGAAGTCGCTGGAACTGCACCTGGAGCATCTATTCATTGAGCACGGCCTGCGACACTTTGCGACGCAGGCCATCACAGAAGGTAATAAAAAACCCGATTTCCTTTTCCCTTCCGCAGGGGCTTACCACGATACTGAGTTTCCCGTAGAAAATCTGCGCATGCTGGCAGTCAAGACTACCTGTAAGGATCGCTGGCGTCAGATACTGAATGAGGCCGATAAAATTCATCAGGTGCATCTGTTTACACTCCAGGAGGGAGTTTCTCTGGCTCAATATCGGGAGATGCGGGAGTCGGGTGTCAGATTGGTCGTGCCATCATCTCTGCACAAAAAATACCCGGAGGCGGTGAGAGCTGAGCTAATGACGCTAGGTGCGTTTATTGCTGAGCTGACAGGGCTTTACGCAGATATTCCATAGATTATCTCCCGGCATAAATACCGGGAGGAGCGATCAGATTCGTTCAACCTTGCACGAATCGGCATTAACCGCTTTCAGGATATAAGGTTCAAGCAGTTTGGCTACGGCTTCAAACACGGGCACCACTACGGAGTTACCGAACTGCCTGTACGACTGAGTGTCTGACACAGGAATGCGAAAAGGCCTGCCATCTACTTTTTCAAAACCCATAAGGCGCGCGCACTCTCGCGGAGTCAGCCTGCGGGGCCGATGCGCCTGATTTTCTTCGTTCGCGAAGTCTGTTTCACCTGTGGCCATATCCCAGCCACGGTCTATCAGAATTTCAGACCCGTCTTTGTGATAGCGAGCAGAAAGCGTACGGGCAATGCTTTCTTTATTTTCAGGATTAACGAGGCCAAAACCGAATCCGTTACCCTTAGCTGCGTGCTTTTTGGCGTAGTTATAGAGATACTCCCAGAGTTTCGGCGTCAGTATATATTTGCTGTCAACCACGGGTTCCAGCAGTTCGCCAAATGACGGACGCTGTTCCGGATAAAAACGACTAATATCGCGCAGGGTAAAGCCCTGGTGAATGTTCAGATCACGGCGGAAACCGACCAAAACGATACGTTCTCGGTGCTGAGGTAAAAAGTGCTTTCCGTCGATAACTTTAGGATCGTTTTTGCCCATCTCAGCTGCATCCGCAACTTCATAGCCCAGTTCGTCGAGGGTATCCATGATGACTTTAAAGGTTTTACCCTTGTCATGGCTCTTCAGGTTTTTAACGTTTTCAAGAACAAAGATGGCAGGTTTTTTTGCGCGGATAATACGCGCCACATCGAAGAAAAGCGTTCCCTGAGCCTCACATTCGAAACCATGCGCGCGCCCGAGCGAGTTTTTCTTGCTTACGCCCGCAAGGCTAAACGGTTGACAGGGGAAACCTGCTAGAAGTACATCATGATCCGGCACATGCTCATTAATGTAAGCATAGGCATCGTTTTCAGGTACTTCAGGTTTATCACTGAGCGTGACTTCACGAATATCGAGATTGAAAGTGTGTTCCTGAGCATCGTTAAACCAGTTAGCTTTATATGTGCGCACAGCCTCTTTATTCCATTCACTGGTAAAAACGCACTGGCCACCGATGGTTTCGAAGCCCTTCCGTATACCTCCAATCCCAGCAAACAGGTCAATAAACCGGAAGGCATAGTCAGGGTGATGTGCAGGCGCTTCCGGAAGCATTTTTCGTAGAAGTTCCTCTTCGGCTAACGTCAGCGTCTTAGGTGAGCACTTACCATTAATCCAGCGATTAAGAGTCTCGCGACTCCACTCATTTTTACCAACTTTTCTAAGCAGTTCAGCCACGTACTTCTGGTCATAGATTTCCAGCACCTGCCCGAGCAGCTTTTTATCATTTTCCTGTCGCAGTTGTTCTTCCGCTTCTGCTTTCTCAAGCAGATCCTGCGCCAGTAATTCAAATTCAGACATATTGCCTCCATTGGGTCTTATGGGTGAAACTGTATCACTCATTTGACCCAGATTGAATGTTTTTATCTGGATATTTAAACAGGTTTATTGTTAGGTAACGCACGTTGGCCACGCTGGAGCGTCTTCTGGGCCTGCTGTCGGCCTTTGAGGTCGTGGTATGGATGACGGATGGCTGGCCGCTGTATGAACCCCGCCTGAAGGGAAAGCTGCACGTTATCAGCAAGCGTTACACTCAGCGCATTGAGCGACATAACCTGAATCTGAGAGGCACTGTTGCAAAGTTAGCGATGAGGCAGCCTTTTGTCTTATTCAAAGGCCTTACATTTCAAAAACTCTGCTTACCAGGCGCATTTCGCCCAGGGGATCACCATAATAAAATGCTGAGGCCTGGCC
>NZ_JAIFJY010000037.1:0-8838 GCF_051835185.1 Klebsiella sp. K5-306 | reverse complement strand
AGGAACTGAAGGTGAGCGGCGGCGAAGAGGTCACCGGCACCTTCCGGGAGGGGGTGATGATAACCCACCTCCACAGCCGCGCCCGGCGCGACCGCAGTTTTGAGGTGGCCTTCCACGCCATCCCGTACTTAGAAGATTACGGCTTCCGCCCGGCCACTATCGCCAGGCCGGTGATGGCCGGGACGCTGCCGGCGCGGGTCACCAGCACGAAAAGCAGTGATATCTACGGCCATATCGACCGCGACGGGCGTTACAGGGTCAACCTGCTGTTCGACCGCGACCACTGGCAGCCGGGAGAAGAGAGTCTGTGGGTACGCCAGGCGCGCCCGTATGCCGGTGACACGTACGGCCTGCATCTGCCGCTGCTGGCGGGCACCGAGGTGGCCATCGCCTTTGAACAGGGCGACCCGGACCGGCCGTATATAGCCGGTGTCCTGCACGACTCGGCGCACCCGGACCCTGTCACCATCCGGAACTATAAACGTAACGTGCTGCGCACGCCGGCGAACAACAAAATCCGCCTCGACGACGCGCGGGGAAAAGAGCACATCAAGGTCAGCACGGAGTACGGCGGCAAGAGCCAGCTGAACCTGGGGCATCTGGTGGACGGCGGAAAACAGCCGCGCGGGGAGGGATTCGAGCTGCGTACCGACAGCTACGGAGCGATACGGGCCGGGAAAGGGATATTCATCACCGCTGATGCACAGATGAAAGCGCAGGGGCAGCAGCTGGCGATGGAGCCTGCAACCAGCCTGTTGAGGGGGGCGCAAAACCTTATTGCCGGTTGGGAGAGTGTGACGCAAACGCACCGTAATTTCTCACCAGATATGGATACGTTAAAGCAGTTTGTTGAAAAGGCGGACCAGATAAAGAAACCGGTATTGTTGATGGAAGCACCGGAGGGGATAGGGAGCGTTACGCCAGAAAGCATTCTTCTGCACAGTGGCAACGGTTTGTATATGCAGAGTATTGGAGAAGTCAGTATTGCCAGCGAGCAGAGGCTTGCAGTGAATGCCAGCCAGGCGATATCGTTACTTTCCCGCCAGGAAGGTGTTCGTCTGGTATCTGCAAAAGGCCCGCTGAATATCGAATCTCATAGCGATATTCTCTCATTAACGTCTCTTCAGGATGTTACCGTACAGTCCACACAGGGACATCTTCAGCTTACGGCGAAGAATGGTATCACTATTGGGTGTGGCGGCGCTTACATTCGCTTGACTCCGCAGGGAGAAATTGAAATTCATGGACCTGGCCTGTTAAGTCTGAAAGGACAACATAATTTGCAGGGGCCAGCCAGCGAAGATTTTCAGTTGCCCGATCTGCCTTCATCAGTATGTAAAGAATGCCTCAAACGGGCTCAGGAACTGGCTCAGGGTTTTGTGCCGAGGGACGCGTAAATGGACAACATAAAGATCTGGCTGGATAAAATCCAGCTGACGTGTCAGCAGATTGGTCACAATTATGTCGATATGATTATCGATCAGTGCGGCGTGAATTTCTCCGTCATTCCGGCTCTTTCCGGGTTTTCTCCGGCAATAAAATGGCAGTCCCTCTACCAGGGATTGCCGGAGAATATTTACCCGGACGATGCGCCTTTGCTGGTACGTATTGAGCTGGAAGATGCTCAGCAGGTGCAGTGGTTATATGCATTGGCTCGTGAAGCTGTGGCAACAGCGCCTTTACTGGTGCTGGGGTCATCCTGGCGGTTCGAAGTTTTGGCTGAATGGTTGATCCGTTGCATTGATGCGCAGCATGAGGGGCGTGCAGGGATATTTCGCTTCTGGGATACGCGTATATTTTCGTATCTTTTTACCCATGTTCTTAGTGATGAACAGCAAAGTCAGCTCCACAGACCGACATTATTCTGGAGCTGGCTGGATCGCGACGAAGCACCTGTTTTGCTGGAAGGAAACGGGGCAGCATTAGGTGAAGAGGAATTGAGTGAGCAAATCATATTTACTGATAATCAGTTTGAAAGTCTGATGTGTCTGTGTGATGCAAAACAATTATTGGTTTATCTGCCATTACCGAAGAACCTTTTTATGAACAGAGAAAGTGAATTTTCTGCTTGCTTTAAGGCTATGCTGGCTGCGACAAAAGAAGGTGTGCTTTTCGAAGATAAACGTAATGAGTGGGTGGCTGAGTATATTCTTAAAAATAAAATTTATTCTGATGAATGCAGTTCTGGTGTTAATAATCTATAAAGTCATCAGGAGTGGTATTTTCAATAGGGATCATAGCTACTTACATCGGAGGGGTTATGTATTTGGATAGTGATACAAAAGTTATTATCTCTGGAACGGTAATATTACTGGTTGGAATCATTGTCTGGAAAAAACAAAGCTTTTTTATTGCTCTGGTGTTTTGTGTTTTGTTTATCAAAGCGTCTATGATGTTTTTAGCGATAGTTATGCTATTATCCTGGGGAGAGCCGGCAAATTCTTTTTATTTTATATTTCCTGTTATTAGTGTTTTTATCGCTTTGTTTTTTCCTGATAAGCGTTGGCCAAAACATACCGGACACATATACAGATGTTCATCATGCATGAATTTTGTTAACTATAAAATCGATAAATGTCCTCATTGTGGCTCTGACATGGATCCAAAAAATATTTGAAAAAAAAAGACCAAACAATAAGCGGCTATTAGATGACGGTTGAATCTAATGATAACCCTGTTTATCCGGCTAAAATAAGGGAACCTGAGATATGTCTATAATAAAGTCTGATTTAGGCTGGTATCCACCGCAGGGACGATGGCTGACACGCTTTGTTTTTATCGCTGCGGCGATATTGCTGGCTGGTTGTGACAGGCCTGCCAGAGAAAAGAATGTTAGCGGCGGCAGCGGGACCATAGAAGCGGTTAACCATACCCACTGGGCGATAAACCATTTCAGCGTAGACGGGCAGTCAGGGCTGGATATTATCGGCCCCTGGCAGGGCGGCGGCGGTGGCTGCTGTTACGGTGTGCCAACGAAATGGAAACCGGGAATGACGGTGAAAGTGGAATGGGAAACGGGTGTCGGTTATTCAATGGATTTTCCAGGATATGGAGATGACGCTAAATATTTAGAATGGGAAAAAAAAATAAAAGCTCAGAACCAGGAACATAGCCGGATAGTCCCAGTTCCCGATTATACCGGGCAAAAAACCTGCGGAATAAAGGTTCACTTTTTACCCTGCGATCAAATAAAAGTCACCACCAGCTGCTATGACTACGGCAACCCAAATTATCCGATTAAAGATCCGATCAAAATGGAGGAACCCAAAGTATGTCCACAATAAAGCCTGATGCAGTCTGGTATCCTCCGCAGTTTCCAGCACAGGGACGATGGTTCACACGCCTTGTTTTTATTGCTGTGGCGACACTGCTGGCAGGTTGCGATCAGTTGGCGCAAGTGGAAAGTGTCAGCGGCGGCAGCGGCACCATAGAAGCGGTTAACCATACCCACTGGGCGATAAACCATTTCAACGTAGACGGGCAGTCAGGGCTGGATATTATCGGCCCCTGGCAGGGGGGAGGCGGTGGCTGCTGTTACGGCGTGCCGACAAAATGGAAACCGGGAATGACGGTGAAAGTTGAGTGGGAAACGGGTGTGGCTTTTGCCGATGATGTACCTGAAATTCCTGAGCCGAAACGACCTGATACCTCCGGGATGAACGAGAAAAATTATTATCAAGTATGGCAAGTGTATTTTGATGAAAAACAAGAATGGTATAGGAAAATTAAGGCACTGAATAAAGCGCATACAAAAATAGTCCCTGTTCCCGATTATACCGGGCAAAAAACCTGCGGAATAAAGGTTCACTTTTTACCCTGCGATCAAATAAAAGTCACCACCAGCTGCTACGACTACGGCAATCCAAATTATCCGATTAAAGATCCGATCAAAATGGAGGAACCCAAAGTATGTCCACAATGAAGCCTGATGTAGTCTGGTATCCTCCGCAATTTCCAGCACTGGGCCGATGGCTGACACGCCTTGTTTTTATCACTGTGGCGATATTGCTGACAGGTTGCGATCGACCCGCGAAAGAGGAGAGCATCAGTGGCGGTAGCGGCACCATAGAAGCGGTTAACCATACCCACTGGGCGATAAACTATTTCAGCGTAGACGGGCAGTCAGGGCTGGATATTATCGGCCCCTGGCAGGGGGGCGGCGGTGGCTGCTGTTACGGCGTGCCGACGAAATGGAAACCGGGGATGAGGGTGAAAGTTGAGTGGGAAACGGGTGTGGCTTTTGCCGATGATGTACCTGAAATCCCTGAGCCGAAACGTCCTGATACGAAAGCCTCTTACCAAGTATGGCAAGCATATTCCGATAAAAAGGAAGAGTGGTATAAGAAAATTAAGGCACTGAATAAAGTGCATACAAAAATAGTCCCTGTTCCCGATTATTCCGGACAAAAAACCTGCGGAATAAAGATCCACTTTTTACCCTGCGATCAAATAAAAGTCACCACCAGCTGCTACGACTACGATAACCCAAATTATCCGATTAAAGATCCGATCAAAATGGAGGAACCCCAAATATGTCCACAATGAAACCTGATGTAGTCTGGTATCCTCCGCAATTTCCGAAACAGGGACGTTTACCCACACAAGCGGCGTTAGTCGGTCAAAACTGTAAGCAGCAGGACAGCCATGAACTGGCTTACCGCAATGAACATTGCCAGGCGGCGGGTCGACTGGTGGAACCGCCGTGCTGTAAGACGCTGCATATCAGCCTGTTTTTCGACGGCACCGGTAATAATCTGAACAACGATCTTTATATCGACGTTCCTAAACATCCCACCAATATTGCCCGTCTTTTTCGCGCAACCATTGGCCAGGGGCACGCCGGTGGCGTCCAGGGACACGCCGAGGAACTGGTGGATATGGAAGGGACGTCGGGGAATAAATATTACAAGTACTACATCCCTGGCGTCGGCACCCCCTTTCCGGAAGTGTCGGATCTGAATTACAGCACGCCCGGCATGGCCTTTGCCACCTATGGCGAAGAACGAATTAACTGGGCGCTTATTCGCATTATCGATACCTTAAGACGCACGCTGGGCAAACCTGCTTTATCCGATAATGAAAGCTGGAAAGCGGTGAAAGACATGACCTCTCGTACAGAAGATTTCGGGGCTTCAGGTCAATACCGACGTCCAATAGTATTCCGGCAGCTTTTAAAAGATCTGGAACCCGAGCTGAAGCTGGCGTTAAAGCAACCTGAACCCGGTAAACCGAAACTGCTGGGGATTAAGCTGTATGTGTACGGTTTTTCACGCGGAGCGGCGGCGGCAAGGGCCTTTGTCAACTGGCTGGTTGAACTGCTGCCCAATGCTTTCAGAAAAGGAACGAAGCCGGATCTCTGTCTGACGCTGGAAGGCGCTAACTGGAAGGTGCCGCTGAGCGTCGAATTTCTGGGATTGCTGGATACGGTGGCCTCTGTTGGCGTGGCGCATATCGCCCCTCTTGCGGAAGGACATATGGGCTGGGCCGATAATGCAATGGAGCTGCCCGATAACGGCCTGATTAAAAATTGCGTGCATCTGGTTTCCGCTCATGAGCAGCGACTTTGTTTTCCACTGGATTCGATTTGCCGCCATGACGGAACCTATCCGTCCTATGCCAGAGAGATGGTGTATCCCGGTATGCATTCAGATATTGGGGGCGGTTATCCACCTGGTGATCAGGGAAAAGCGGTGGGGGGCGATGACGGTTATTTACTATCTCAAATTGCATTGCATGATATATATGCAGCGGCGTTTAACGCTGGTGCGCCATTGAAGGTGTTCCCAACAGCGTTACCAAAAGATCTCTTACCGCAAACTTGGCGGATAATGCCTGCAGAGTTACAACGAGAATTTTTTGTCAAAGAAGGACTTGTTGCGCGTTTCAACGCCTGGCGTGAATTAACATTAAACCTTCCCTCATCTCTGGAAAAAATAAGTGATGAGAATGCTGCCAGATACGAACCTGTACGTGCATCAGTCAACGTTATTACCGCGCTGGAAGATCAAATCACCTGGATAACCGCCTGGCGTATCGGTCGCTATGCGAGTGGCAACTATACAAAACAGCGGTTTTATATTGATGCAGCCGCAAACGGCATGGATAAAGACAGCGACCCCAAAATTAGAGAGGCTTCCGAACAGGCGCGAGATATAAAACAGCGGAAAGTAGAGAAAACACGGCGTAAAATGCAGGAGTCTGCTGAAAAAGATACCTATATCCCCTATCCGCCGGGGCCGAAAGATTTTGATCCCGCGTTGGGGCAGACGCAGCTGCGCCAGGCTGCGGAAGAATTTCGCGAGGACTATCAGCTAAAACAGCGTGCCGTAACCGGAAACTGGATATATAAGGGAATGGATAAACTGAGTAACCTGGTTTATACCTTCAGCGATGATGATGTAAGTGGCGAATATATAAAGATAAAAAAAGAGGCCAATGAAAAATATTCAATGCTCTTTCCTCCTCAGGGGGAAAGCAGCAACGAGCAACAACCCGGAGGGCTGGTCAGAGCATTATTTGACGATCAGGTTCATGATTCCAGGGCCTGGTTTATGCAGGCGACGCTTGATGCCAGGGAACCGTGGGGAAGTTACTTTTTATACCGGATGATCTATTTCGGTGAGCTGATGAGTAAAAATATTACACCTCTTGTGAAATACGGGCGCTTTATTGAGGGGAGATTTAAAGATACGGTTCCTGACGTTGATTTTATTATCGAGCGAGCTGAGAAAGGAGGGGCTATTATGGGTGAAAACTCCCCGCCTGAAATAAAACAAAAAATATCCGTGGTAAACAGCTCTGCGGATATTCCCCTTACCATGTTGTCCGATCTTCCCCTTCAACCTGCGCTGACAAACGAGCCAGCGGAATTAATCGCCTGGCAGCAACAATCGCGGGAAGCGGAAAAACTGGCCAGTACGAAAGCGGCGATAGCCTCACTGTGGCCATAACGAAATGGCGTTCTGATATACGGATGCCTGTGTAAATAATACAAGGAATAAATATGAAACAGGTAATACGCGAAGGCGATACCCTGCGGGAGTATGGCGGTAAAGTTCTGGCCGGACATTATCTGTGTTTTGGAAAAGGCATTGCCACTAAAGGCGATCCGGTAAAATGCAATAAGCATGGTATGACCACGATTATTGAAGGCAGTTCGCTGTCAAAAGTGGATGGTCAGCCCGTCGCTCTTCACGGACACCGCTGCGCCTGTGGCTGTACGCTGGTGAGTTCTTTTCCCGACTGCGGTATTGCACAGTGAGACCGCTACCTGATTTTCCTGATTATCGCACCGCTAAACCGCCTGCGGCAAAACGCTGGCTGGGGGCCGGAGCATTACTGGTCCCGGCGGTCGGCGCTGCGAGTGCGTTATTACGGGGAACAGATGCAAGCTCCGGGATCGTTTTTGCCGCGATGCTGTTCACGTTAACCGTCATGGGGCTTTTCTGGCTTCTTTCTCTGCTGTATTACCGGTTTTCAATTCACCACTCATCCACCTGGAAAGCGGAGGTGGCACAGGTACAAAGTCACTGGTGGTATCAGCATCGTCGGCAGTTTTCCCTGGAGGATGTGGTGCTGATTGGCCCTGCCGGGGCGGAGATGATGGACTGGTTGCGTTTGCTTAAGCGTGAGCAAAAAGCGCCAGCAGAACGTCAGGAGGCAAACGGTAAAGCGCTGCGTGTGGCGCGTTCTTTTTCTTCCGATGCGACGGAACGTGAAAATCAACTGGCTCGTATGCTGGTACTACAGTGGAAACGGCAGCGCGAAGGCAAAAAATTGGTCTCGCCGCAGCGCTTTTACTGGCAGGGGAGCGAGAGCGTATGGCAGGCGTTTGTTGCACAGATAAAGGACTCTTTTCCAGGCATTGTGCTGCCTGAATTACCGATTATGTGGAAGGGAGAACGTTCACTGTCAGATATTGCAGCCTTTCTGGATTCAGAGGGCGATGGCACGCAAATTCTGGTGGCTGGGTGCCAGTCTGAAGTCCCCTCGGCAGAGGATTTGCTGCCTGCCGGAGAAGCCGCTGCCTTGTGGCTTGTGAGTGCTGAGGGGGCTGTATTGCTCTCACAGGGGGAATATTTTTCCCCATCGGCAACGGAATATTTGAAGGATGTCTGTGAACGAGCACAGAAGCAAAGTGAACTTGACGCAGCACCTGACGCCTGCATTCTTTTTTCTCACCCGCAACAATCTGAACTGGCAGGCAGCGGCTGGAACGTTACTCATCATTTGCAGGACAATTTTTGGGGTAATACGGGAAAACTTGAGGCGCTTGTCGTGATATCACTTGCTGCCATTTTCGCACAAAGCCAGTCGCAACCCTGCGGCTGGATAGCCACTGATCCTTTACACCCCCTGGCGCTTGGAATTGTTAAACCTCATGAAAACAGATAAAAATCAGAAAGAAACTATTTCTGCTGCGTTCACGGTGGTACTTACAGCCGTGGCGATCACGTTCCTTATTTTACTGGGGGGACTGGCGTACTGGTTTTTCATAGGTGACCATGCTGCAAAATGGTCGGTTATCTATCCGATTCTACTGGTGTGCGGTCTTCTCTGGATTGTGCTGGTATGTGTCGTATCTCTGGTTTTTCTGGCGATACATCTTTGGATCATCAGTCGAGCCAGGCGTTCATCAGCGGCTGGACAGAGTACATCAGCAAAGACGCTGGCGTTGAAACGCCCGATGCTATCGAAAGAAATAGCCACCCATCTCCGCCGCCGCTATACCCGTTTCTGGCGCCACAAAGTCCGCCTGCTGCTGGTGGCCGGTGAACCCGCGCACATTGCCGCCATCGCCCCCGGTCTGGCGGAAAAGCAGTGGCTCGAAGGCCACCG
>NZ_JAIFJY010000036.1:0-9046 GCF_051835185.1 Klebsiella sp. K5-306 | reverse complement strand
CATCAGGCGCGGAACTCATCGAGGCGCGGGAATAAAATCCCATTCAGACGCCGGATAGATTCAAGCAAGCCAACTTGTCGTCAAAATCGGTGTTGCAAAAACGGGAGTGACCATAGATTCCGTTTTCTGAGGCGACCCCCACATAGAGACCTTCCCGGTCATTCACTTTGTAGAGTTTGTCCCTGGGCTTGAGATTGCGCAGCTTGGTATCGGTCAGCATGTACCTTGTCCTTCTTCGTCTCCGATACCCACTCTATTGTAAACAAGACATTTTTATCTTTTATATTCAATGGCTTATTTTCCTGCTAATTGGTAATACCATGAAAAATACCATGCTCAGAAAAGGCTTAACAATATTTTGAAAAATTGCCTACTGAGCGCTGCCGCACAGCTCCATAGGCCGCTTTCCTGGCTTTGCTTCCAGATGTATGCTATTCTGCTCCTGCAGCTAATGGAGCACCGCAAACAGGTTACTCGCCTGGGGATTCCCTTTCGACCCGAGCATCCGTATGAGACTCATGCTCGATTATTATTATTATAGAAGCCCCCATGAATAAATCGCTCATCATTTTCGGCATCGTCAACATAACCTCGGACAGTTTCTCCGATGGAGGCCGGTATCTGGCGCCAGACGCAGCCATTGCGCAGGCGCGTAAGCTGATGGCCGAGGGGGCAGATGTGATCGACCTCGGTCCGGCATCCAGCAATCCCGACGCCGCGCCTGTTTCGTCCGACACAGAAATCGCGCGTATCGCGCCGGTGCTGGACGCGCTCAAGGCAGATGGCATTCCCGTCTCGCTCGACAGTTATCAACCCGCGACGCAAGCCTATGCCTTGTCGCGTGGTGTGGCCTATCTCAATGATATTCGCGGTTTTCCAGACGCTGCGTTCTATCCGCAATTGGCGAAATCATCTGCCAAACTCGTCGTTATGCATTCGGTGCAAGACGGGCAGGCAGATCGGCGCGAGGCACCCGCTGGCGACATCATGGATCACATTGCGGCGTTCTTTGACGCGCGCATCGCGGCGCTGACGGGTGCCGGTATCAAACGCAACCGCCTTGTCCTTGATCCCGGCATGGGGTTTTTTCTGGGGGCTGCTCCCGAAACCTCGCTCTCGGTGCTGGCGCGGTTCGATGAATTGCGGCTGCGCTTCGATTTGCCGGTGCTTCTGTCTGTTTCGCGCAAATCCTTTCTGCGCGCGCTCACAGGCCGTGGTCCGGGGGATGTCGGGGCCGCGACACTCGCTGCAGAGCTTGCCGCCGCCGCAGGTGGAGCTGACTTCATCCGCACACACGAGCCGCGCCCCTTGCGCGACGGGCTGGCGGTATTGGCGGCGCTGAAAGAAACCGCAAGAATTCGTTAACTGCACATTCGGGATATTTCTCTATATTCGCGCTTCATCAGAAAACTGAAGGAACCTCCATTGAATCGAACTAATATTTTTTTTGGTGAATCGCATTCTGACTGGTTGCCTGTCAGAGGCGGAGAATCTGGTGATTTTGTTTTTCGACGTGGTGACGGGCATGCCTTCGCGAAAATCGCACCTGCTTCCCGCCGCGGTGAGCTCGCTGGAGAGCGTGACCGCCTCATTTGGCTCAAAGGTCGAGGTGTGGCTTGCCCCGAGGTCATCAACTGGCAGGAGGAACAGGAGGGTGCATGCTTGGTGATAACGGCAATTCCGGGAGTACCGGCGGCTGATCTGTCTGGAGCGGATTTGCTCAAAGCGTGGCCGTCAATGGGGCAGCAACTTGGCGCTGTTCACAGCCTATCGGTTGATCAATGTCCGTTTGAGCGCAGGCTGTCGCGAATGTTCGGACGCGCCGTTGATGTGGTGTCCCGCAATGCCGTCAATCCCGACTTCTTACCGGACGAGGACAAGAGTACGCCGCAGCTCGATCTTTTGGCTCGTGTCGAACGAGAGCTACCGGTGCGGCTCGACCAAGAGCGCACCGATATGGTTGTTTGCCATGGTGATCCCTGCATGCCGAACTTCATGGTGGACCCTAAAACTCTTCAATGCACGGGTCTGATCGACCTTGGGCGGCTCGGAACAGCAGATCGCTATGCCGATTTGGCACTCATGATTGCTAACGCCGAAGAGAACTGGGCAGCGCCAGATGAAGCAGAGCGCGCCTTCGCTGTCCTATTCAATGTATTGGGGATCGAAGCCCCCGACCGCGAACGCCTTGCCTTCTATCTGCGATTGGACCCTCTGACTTGGGGTTGATGTTCATGCCGCCTGTTTTTCCTGCTCATTGGCACGTTTCGCAACCTGTTCTCATTGCGGACACCTTTTCCAGCCTCGTTTGGAAAGTTTCATTGCCAGACGGGACTCCTGCAATCGTCAAGGGATTGAAACCTATAGAAGACATTGCTGATGAACTGCGCGGGGCCGACTATCTGGTATGGCGCAATGGGAGGGGAGCAGTCCGGTTGCTCGGTCGTGAGAACAATCTGATGTTGCTCGAATATGCCGGGGAGCGAATGCTCTCTCACATCGTTGCCGAGCACGGCGACTACCAGGCGACCGAAATTGCAGCGGAACTAATGGCGAAGCTGTATGCCGCATCTGAGGAACCCCTGCCTTCTGCCCTTCTCCCGATCCGGGATCGCTTTGCAGCTTTGTTTCAGCGGGCGCGCGATGATCAAAACGCAGGTTGTCAAACTGACTACGTCCACGCGGCGATTATAGCCGATCAAATGATGAGCAATGCCTCGGAACTGCGTGGGCTACATGGCGATCTGCATCATGAAAACATCATGTTCTCCAGTCGCGGCTGGCTGGTGATAGATCCCGTCGGTCTGGTCGGTGAAGTGGGCTTTGGCGCCGCCAATATGTTCTACGATCCGGCTGACAGAGACGACCTTTGTCTCGATCCTAGACGCATTGCACAGATGGCGGACGCATTCTCTCGTGCGCTGGACGTCGATCCGCGTCGCCTGCTCGACCAGGCGTACGCTTATGGGTGCCTTTCCGCAGCTTGGAACGCGGATGGAGAAGAGGAGCAACGCGATCTAGCTATCGCGGCCGCGATCAAGCAGGTGCGACAGACGTCATACTAGATATCAAGCGACTTCTCCTATCCCCTGGGAACACATCAATCTCACCGGAGAATATCGCTGGCCAAAGCCTTAGCGTAGGATTCCGCCCCTTCCCGCAAACGACCCCAAACAGGAAACGCAGCTGAAACGGGAAGCTCAACACCCACTGACGCATGGGTTGTTCAGGCAGTACTTCATCAACCAGCAAGGCGGCACTTTCGGCCATCCGCCGCGCCCCACAGCTCGGGCAGAAACCGCGACGCTTACAGCTGAAAGCGACCAGGTGCTCGGCGTGGCAAGACTCGCAGCGAACCCGTAGAAAGCCATGCTCCAGCCGCCCGCATTGGAGAAATTCTTCAAATTCCCGTTGCACATAGCCCGGCAATTCCTTTCCCTGCTCTGCCATAAGCGCAGCGAATGCCGGGTAATACTCGTCAACGATCTGATAGAGAAGGGTTTGCTCGGGTCGGTGGCTCTGGTAACGACCAGTATCCCGATCCCGGCTGGCCGTCCTGGCCGCCACATGAGGCATGTTCCGCGTCCTTGCAATACTGTGTTTACATACAGTCTATCGCTTAGCGGAAAGTTCTTTTAGGGGTCTGACGCTCAGTGGAACGAAAACTCACGTTAAGGGATTTTGGTCATGAGATTATCAAAAAGGATCTTCACCTAGATCCTTTTAAATTAAAAATGAAGTTTTAAATCAATCTAAAGTATATATGAGTAAACTTGGTCTGACAGTTACCAATGCTTAATCAGTGAGGCACCTATCTCAGCGATCTGTCTATTTCGTTCATCCATAGTTGCCTGACTCCCCGTCGTGTAGATAACTACGATACGGGAGGGCTTACCATCTGGCCCCAGTGCTGCAATGATACCGCGAGACCCACGCTCACCGGCTCCAGATTTATCAGCAATAAACCAGCCAGCCGGAAGGGCCGAGCGCAGAAGTGGTCCTGCAACTTTATCCGCCTCCATCCAGTCTATTAATTGTTGCCGGGAAGCTAGAGTAAGTAGTTCGCCAGTTAATAGTTTGCGCAACGTTGTTGCCATTGCTGCAGGCATCGTGGTGTCACGCTCGTCGTTTGGTATGGCTTCATTCAGCTCCGGTTCCCAACGATCAAGGCGAGTTACATGATCCCCCATGTTGTGCAAAAAAGCGGTTAGCTCCTTCGGTCCTCCGATCGTTGTCAGAAGTAAGTTGGCAGCAGTGTTATCACTCATGGTTATGGCAGCACTGCATAATTCTCTTACTGTCATGCCATCCGTAAGATGCTTTTCTGTGACTGGTGAGTACTCAACCAAGTCATTCTGAGAATAGTGTATGCGGCGACCGAGTTGCTCTTGCCCGGCGTCAACACGGGATAATACCGCACCACATAGCAGAACTTTAAAAGTGCTCATCATTGGAAAACGTTCTTCGGGGCGAAAACTCTCAAGGATCTTACCGCTGTTGAGATCCAGTTCGATGTAACCCACTCGTGCACCCAACTGATCTTCAGCATCTTTTACTTTCACCAGCGTTTCTGGGTGAGCAAAAACAGGAAGGCAAAATGCCGCAAAAAAGGGAATAAGGGCGACACGAAAATGTTGAATACTCATACTCTTCCTTTTTCAATATTATTGAAGCATTTACCAGGGTTATTGTCTCATGAGCGGATACATATTTGAATGTATTTAGAAAAATAAACAAATAGGGGTTCCGCGCACATTTCCCCGAAAAGTGCCACCTGACGTCTAAGAAACCATTATTATCATGACATTAACCTATAAAAATAGGCGTATCACGAGGCCCTTTCGTCTTCAAGAATTTTATAAACCGTGGAGCGGGCAATACTGAGCTGATGAGCAATTTCCGTTGCACCAGTGCCCTTCTGATGAAGCGTCAGCACGACGTTCCTGTCCACGGTACGCCTGCGGCCAAATTTGATTCCTTTCAGCTTTGCTTCCTGTCGGCCCTCATTCGTGCGTTCTAGGATCCTCCGGCGTTCAGCCTGTGCCACAGCCGACAGGATGGTGACCACCATTTGCCCCATATCACCGTCGGTACTGATCCCGTCATCAATGAACCGGACTGCCACGCCCTGAGCGTCAAATTCCTTTATCAGTTGGATCATATCGGCAGTGTCGCGGCCAAGACGGTCGAGCTTCTTAACCAGAATGACATCACCTTCCTCCACCTTCATCCTCAGCAAATCCAGCCCTTCCCGGTCTGTTGAACTGCCGGATGCCTTATCGGTAAATATACGGTTTGCTTTCACACCTGCGTCTTTGAGTGCTCTGACCTGAAGATCAAGAGACTGCTGACTGGTTGAGACCCGAGCGTAACCAAAAAGTCGCATAAAAATGTACCTTAAATCGAATATCGGACAACTCATGTCTATTATTACAAATTTACGATTTAATAGACATATTAATGTAACAGTTTTACGATGTCCGATAATTTATAACATTTCGTACGGTTGGAAAAATGTTACTAAATGCCCGTCAGGCAGGGAGGCCGATATGCCCGTTGACTTTCTGACCACTGAGCAGACTGAAAGCTATGGCAGATTCACCGGTGAACCGGATGAGCTTCAGCTGGCACGATATTTTCACCTTGATGAAGCAGACAAGGAATTTATCGGAAAAAGCAGAGGTGATCACAACCGTCTGGGCATTGCCCTGCAAATTGGATGTGTCCGTTTTCTGGGCACCTTCCTCACCGATATGAATCATACCTAGATTCTACGTCAGTACTTCAAAAAGCATAATCAAAGCCTTGATAAATATGCATTCCTTCGAAATTCAGCTTTCACCCATTGGGTGAAAGAAAAGTGCTCAAAAATATGTTAAATTATCAGCTTTTATGACTCGATATATGGTAAAATAATAGTAAGAAAAGTAGTAAAAAGGGGTTCTAATTATGATTAATAAAATTGATTTCAAAGCTAAGAATCTAACATCAAATGCAGGTCTTTTTCTGCTCCTTGAGAATGCAAAAAGCAATGGGATTTTTGATTTTATTGAAAATGACCTCGTATTTGATAATGACTCAACAAATAAAATCAAGATGAATCATATAAAGACCATGCTCTGCGGTCACTTCATTGGCATTGATAAGTTAGAACGTCTAAAGCTACTTCAAAATGATCCCCTCGTCAACGAGTTTGATATTTCCGTAAAAGAACCTGAAACAGTGTCACGGTTTCTAGGAAACTTCAACTTCAAGACAACCCAAATGTTTAGAGACATTAATTTTAAAGTCTTTAAAAAACTGCTCACTAAAAGTAAATTGACATCCATTACGATTGATATTGATAGTAGTGTAATTAACGTAGAAGGTCATCAAGAAGGTGCGTCAAAAGGATATAATCCTAAGAAACTGGGAAACCGATGCTACAATATCCAATTTGCATTTTGCGACGAATTAAAAGCATATGTTACCGGATTTGTAAGAAGTGGCAATACTTACACTGCAAACGGTGCTGCGGAAATGATCAAAGAAATTGTTGCTAACATCAAATCAGACGATTTAGAAATTTTATTTCGAATGGATAGTGGCTACTTTGATGAAAAAATTATCGAAACGATAGAATCTCTTGGATGCAAATATTTAATTAAAGCCAAAAGTTATTCTACACTCACCTCACAAGCAACGAATTCATCAATTGTATTCGTTAAAGGAGAAGAAGGTAGAGAAACTACAGAACTGTATACAAAATTAGTTAAATGGGAAAAAGACAGAAGATTTGTCGTATCTCGCGTACTGAAACCAGAAAAAGAAAGAGCACAATTATCACTTTTAGAAGGTTCCGAATACGACTACTTTTTCTTTGTAACAAATACTACCTTGCTTTCTGAAAAAGTAGTTATATACTATGAAAAGCGTGGTAATGCTGAAAACTATATCAAAGAAGCCAAATACGACATGGCGGTGGGTCATCTCTTGCTAAAGTCATTTTGGGCGAATGAAGCCGTGTTTCAAATGATGATGCTTTCATATAACCTATTTTTGTTGTTCAAGTTTGATTCCTTGGACTCTTCAGAATACAGACAGCAAATAAAGACCTTTCGTTTGAAGTATGTATTTCTTGCAGCAAAAATAATCAAAACCGCAAGATATGTAATCATGAAGTTGTCGGAAAACTATCCGTACAAGGGAGTGTATGAAAAATGTCTGGTATAATAAGAATATCATCAATAAAATTGAGTGTTGCTCTGTGGATAACTTGCAGAGTTTATTAAGTATCATTGCAGCAAAGATGAAATCAATGATTTATCAAAAATGATTGAAAGGTGGTTGTAAATAATGTTACAATGTGTGAGAAGCAGTCTAAATTCTTCGTGAAATAGTGATTTTTGAAGCTAATAAAAAACACACGTGGAATTTAGGGACTATTCATGTTGTTGTTATTTCGTATCTTCCAGAATAAGGAATCCCATGGTTAAAAAATCACTGCGCCAGTTCACGCTGATGGCGACGGCAACCGTCACGCTGTTGTTAGGAAGTGTGCCGCTGTATGCGCAAACGGCGGACGTACAGCAAAAACTTGCCGAATTAGAGCGGCAGTCGGGAGGCAGACTGGGTGTGGCATTGATTAACACAGCAGATAATTCGCAAATACTTTATCGTGCTGATGAGCGCTTTGCGATGTGCAGCACCAGTAAAGTGATGGCCGCGGCCGCGGTGCTGAAGAAAAGTGAAAGCGAACCGAATCTGTTAAATCAGCGAGTTGAGATCAAAAAATCTGACCTTGTTAACTATAATCCGATTGCGGAAAAGCACGTCAATGGGACGATGTCACTGGCTGAGCTTAGCGCGGCCGCGCTACAGTACAGCGATAACGTGGCGATGAATAAGCTGATTGCTCACGTTGGCGGCCCGGCTAGCGTCACCGCGTTCGCCCGACAGCTGGGAGACGAAACGTTCCGTCTCGACCGTACCGAGCCGACGTTAAACACCGCCATTCCGGGCGATCCGCGTGATACCACTTCACCTCGGGCAATGGCGCAAACTCTGCGGAATCTGACGCTGGGTAAAGCATTGGGCGACAGCCAACGGGCGCAGCTGGTGACATGGATGAAAGGCAATACCACCGGTGCAGCGAGCATTCAGGCTGGACTGCCTGCTTCCTGGGTTGTGGGGGATAAAACCGGCAGCGGTGGCTATGGCACCACCAACGATATCGCGGTGATCTGGCCAAAAGATCGTGCGCCGCTGATTCTGGTCACTTACTTCACCCAGCCTCAACCTAAGGCAGAAAGCCGTCGCGATGTATTAGCGTCGGCGGCTAAAATCGTCACCGACGGTTTGTAATAGCGGAAACGGAATGGGGAAACTCATTCCGTTTTTGTTTATCGCCTTAGACGGCAAAAGTGCTGTCGCCCACCTGCGCTTGCGCATACCAGGCCATAAGCTCCGTGGTTCCTGGTTCTCCTTCCGCTGGAGCCCAGTGCGCATAGTCATCGGCAGCCACGGGTTGATAGCCACCGTGTTTTACTTCAAAAATTATGCCACCGGTATCCAGCGACAGCACGGCATGCCAGGTTCCTGCGGCCATCTCCAGCACCGTACAGGTTTCCCCCAATATCGCCCGATGGGTGACGGTACCCCGATCGTCAAAATTCAGCACCACGAAACGACCCCTTAATGGCAACAGTAGCTCGAAGGTGTGAGGGTGTCGGTGCGGGCGCACGTAGGTCCCAGGTCATATTCCTTCCGGCGTCCGGCATTTTACCGCCAGACAGCTCGGGATTCGTGATATCACCGTTCTTGCAGAATACGGTCAGAGGGAAAATACCCGCCGTGAGCATGCAGCGCTGATACGTCAGCACTATCAGTATCGTGAATTTGCCTGGCCCTGGACATTTCGCCTTACCCGTCTTTTATATACCCGGAGCTGGATAAGCAACGAACGTCCTGGCCTGCTTTTCGATCTGGCGACAGGGTGGCTTATGCAACATCGTATTATTCTCCCCGGAGCCACTACGCTGACCCGGTTGATTTCAGAGGTAAGGGA
>NZ_JAIFJY010000035.1:0-19606 GCF_051835185.1 Klebsiella sp. K5-306 | reverse complement strand
TATCAAAGGATTAATCTGTCGACCATCGTCATCAAAAGCAGCATCGAGACTGGAGCGTGAAAGATAAATGCCGTTTATGCTGTCATTCAGGGTAACTGCATAGTCGGTAGTTCCAGCACATATCTTTCGCCGTTTCCAGAGCATGGGTCAACCGGAACAGGTCATTCTGCGCAGACAACTCCCCGGAGCTGGAACGCCAGAGGTAGTTCAGCTTACGGGCCAGTTTAGCATTGACGCCCAGCTGTCGGCCCTGTTTCAGAAGCCACTCGATGTCAGGGGCCACGTCACGCGAAAAACGACGTTGCTTCAGTGCTGTCGCCAGCCAGCGGGTGAGAAAGAGATTTTCCTGTACCGGTGACACAACGTCACCGTTTTGCCTGGCTAACGCCAGCGCCACCAAGGCGCACCACGCCAAATGTGCTGATTTTTCTGTCAGATTCACTGGGGAGTTTTTTCCTTTGTTTTGGGAGCTGAATATATCTTAACCGGAAGCGGGTTTCATCCGGAACCGTAGCCCCTGAACTGAACATCAGGTCCGGACTGGCGAGCAGTGCGCAGCCAGTCTTCTGAATGCCGCTTTGCGGCATGGAGGCGCCAGATGAGGTTACATGCGTCTGTGGAGTCAAATGGCGCCGAAAGCCCGACGTAGCCGGTTACCGGACTATAAATTCTGCCCGTTTGCCCCCTGTCCTGGTTAGCTCTACCCCGCTATCTCGCCCTTTCGGGCGAGGTGTAGTCAAGGACACTCCGGTCCGGCGCTGGTTTGATCGCCGGGTTTTAAGGGATGTGGTGATATACGGATCCGTCTCCTATCTTCCGAATCTCGCGTAAGCGTTAACGTCAACCAACGCATCACTAGGGCTACGTCACTTGTGGCTCGTTGATGTTATGAGGTTGCCGTGTCTTCTGCGCTTTCCCCCTCCAACCCCACCAGGACAACTTCCCGCTGGGGCTTGTACGTCAGCATTGTGCTGATTGGCGCGAATCTGCGCGCCCCCATTACGAGCCTCGGGCCGGTTCTTCCCGATATTCAACGCGCCTTACACCTCGGAGGTCTTGGGGCGGAAGCAGCTGGCACCGACGGCAAACATCTCCAATTCAATGCGCAGCTGGCGACAAACCATTTCCATCAATTAGGGCTGGCCGCCTTGTGAATTCCAGAAAACGATCTTGCGAATACCTGTGCGCCAGGCGCTTTTAGCCATTTCAAAACACACTTTCCCCAGAACATCATATGGCAACGAAAGTGTGTCAGGGTAAGCTAGGTGTTCGTCAGATTTACCTACAGGCAAAGTGGCCAACACCAGCATGGTAAATTGGCAGGCAGTAATTCTGCAGCTCGCTCAATAATGCTGGCATTAATGGCAGCAAACACCCGAACCAGCAGATGAGGTCCGTGTTGTTCTACGGCGCAAATAGGTAGTACTGCGACGATATTCGCCATATCCAGTTTACTGAATTCCCGCGTGGTGAGATCACACCACTAGGGAGAAGACGGTTTAAGCATGTTTACCTCCGGTTTTGTCTAACAATAAAAGATACGGTACGTTGCATTTAGGGCATTTTAGACCGGCTCTATGTCCTGCTATGTGCTAACTTTTCCAGTTTAATGGCCTCTCGTCGGGTTGTGTAGCAACAGTGTCGCCACCGGCGGAAATCCGCCGGTTTGAATGCTTTTTTGTTCAGCAGGCGACGAGGTGCCCGTCGCCAAAATCGGTAAAGCGCTGCGGTACTCTCTGATAGCCGATGGGTTTGATCGGTTCTGGTCTTATCGGCATTGCGCTGGTGGCTCGGGGTTGCCGTCTTTGCTGAACGTCAGGTATAGGAACGGCGCTGAGCAAGTGCTGAGTATAAGGATGCTGCGGATGGTGCAACACTCGATCTCGTGGGCCGATCTCCACGAGCTGGCCGCCAAACATCACCGCTACCCGGTGGCAGATGCGCTCCACCACCGCCATATCATGGGAAATAAACAGATAGCTGAGCCGATAGCGCTGACGCAAATCTTCCAGCAGCGTCAGCACCTGCGCCTGTACTGAAACATCCAGCGCGGAAACCGATTCATCGGCGATGATCACTTTCGGGTTCAGCGCCAGCGCGCGGGCAATGCAAATGCGCTGGCGCTGGCCGCCGGAAAACTGGTGCGGATAACGCCGCATCGCTTCCGCTGGCAGGCCGACCTGCTGCAATAGCTGCGCCACCCGCTCCGTGCGCTGTACTGCGGGCATCTGCTCATGAATCAGCAGCGGCTCCCCAACCAGGTCGAAAATAGTTTTGCGCGGATTGAGCGCCGCCCAGGGATCCTGAAACACCATCTGCAAATCGCGGCGTACCGCTCTTAACGCCTCGTCCTTCAGGCCGTGCAGCTCCTGTCCGTTAAGCTGCGCGCTGCCGCTAAATGGCACCATATTCATCAGAGCTTTTGCCGTCGTCGATTTACCGCAGCCGCTTTCACCGACGATGCCCAACGTCTCGCCGGGGAAAAGATCGAAGCTGACGCCATCGACGGCATGGACTTCGCGACGCACGCGCAGGCCGTCGCCGCGCACCGGAAAGCGCACGCTGAGGTCGCGGACGCTGAGCAACGGTCGCGTCGCCTCGACCGGCGCCAGCGCGGGCGCCTGGCCCAGCACCGGTACCGCCTGCAACAGCTGGCGGGTATAAGCCGCCTGCGGCGAGGTAAACAGCGTTTTTGCCGGAGCCTGCTCCATGATTTTGCCGTGACTCATAACCAGCACATCATCGGCCATTTCTGCCACCACTCCCATATCGTGGGTGATCAACAGCAGGCTGGTGGAAAACGCCTGCTGCAGTTCGCGCATCAACTCGAGGATCTGCGCCTGAATAGTGACGTCGAGGGCCGTGGTCGGCTCATCGGCAATCAGCACCTGTGGCTGGCACAGCATTGCCATGGCGATCATCACCCGCTGGCGCATACCGCCGGAAAGCTCGTGCGGATACTGTTGCAGGCGCTTCTCCACATGACTGATTTTGACCGCGTCCAGCATCGTGCTGACCCGGCTGCGCCGTTCACGGCGGCCCAGCACTTCGTGGCGTTGCAGCGTCTCTTCCAGCTGCTGGCCCACCGTCATCAGCGGATTGAGCGAGGTCATCGGTTCCTGAAAAATCATGGCAACCGACTTGCCGCGCAGCAACTGCATTTGCCGCTCCGGCAGGCTGAGCAAATCCTGGTTATCAAAAATAATCGCGCCGCCTGGAATCTGTGCCTCCTCCGGAAGCAAACCCATGATCGCCAGCGAAGTCAGCGATTTACCGCTGCCCGACTCGCCGGCAATGCACAGAGTTTTTCCCGGCCAGAGCGCAAAGCTGACGTCATCCACCACCCGCTGTGTACCAAACTGGATCGACAGGCGCTCGACCGAGAGCAGCGGCGCCGGAAATAGGACTGCTGACATAACGCTCCTAATTAAACACGCTGTTGGGAAAATAGAACGACACCACCCAGTTAGGCCGATCGACGATTTCGCTGATGCGCAGATCGCCGCACACGGAGCAGAGCATATAGGCCTCTTCCGCCGACATCCCTTGTTCGCGGCACAGCGCATCGATGGTATAGCTTACCGCGTCGCGGGCGGCGGTCATCAGGTCAGGGCCAATGCCGGTGAAGGCGCTGTAGCCGTGCCGATCCAGATGTTGGGTCACTGGGCCAGGGGTGGCGAAACGCGGCGTTTTCAGCGGCATATCTTTAACCACTTCCAGCTTCACCACCACGTCCATCGCGCTTTCAATCGCCGTGCCGCAGACTTCACCATCGCCCTGCGCGGCGTGGGTGTCACCAATAGAAAACAACGCGCCTTCTACTTCCACCGGTAGCCATAATGTGCAGCCAGCGGCCAGATCGCGAATATCCAGATTGCCGCCCACGCGGCGCGGCGGCACCACCGAATGATGGCCCGCGGCAGCGGGAGCGACGCCGAGGGTACCGGCGAAGGGTTTCAGCGGTACGCGGCCATATCGGCCAAAGGCGCAGGGGGTTAAGCCCTGGCGGTCATATTGCCACAGCGTCAGCGCCGGATCAGAAAACTGATCGGCCAGCAGGCCGAAGCCCGGGATATTCGCAGTCCAGCCAAAGCCGCTGGGACGAAAGGATTCCAGCGTCACCTTTAGCGCATCGCCCGGCTGAGCGCCTTCCACATAGACCGGGCCACTGACCGGGTTGAGCTTATCAAACGGCAGCGTTGGGATATCCGCTGCGGTAGAACCGGCGTTGAACCAGCCGTTAGCCGCATCCAGGCAGTGAAACTCCAGTTGGCTGCCGGAAGCTACGTGCAGGACCGGGCTCAGGCTGTTATCCCAGCCGAAATGATGTTGAGCATGATGAATGGTCTTCACCAGACAATTTTGGCACATCCTGACTCTCCTTTAAGCAGCGGCGCCGTCCCGGCGCCATCAAATTATTTCAGTCCGATATAGTCGTAGTTGACTGGTACATGCACTGGATCGACATACAGCGCGTCCTCGCCCCCCATGCGTGCGGAATGTACGGTGTAGCGCTTCTCGTTGAATACCGGCACCCAGGGCGCGTCATCCATTGCAGTGATGAAGATTTTGCGCCAGGCTTCAATGCGCGCGTCCTGCTGGTCGGGTTTCACCATGCTGTCCGCCGCGGCCGCCTGCGCGTCCAGCGCTTTGTTGCAGTAGCGCGCCCAGTTCCAGCCGCCCTCTACCGCCCCGGCGCAGCCGAGGATCGGGCCATAGAAGTTGGAGGGATCCGGGAAATCGGCGATCCACGCCATGCCGCCGGACCAGACCATCGGCGCTTGGCTGGCGGAGCCGCCCGCCGCAATCACATTCGCCTGCGCCAGGGATTTGATGCTGGCGTGGATGCCCACTTTGGCCAGATCCTGCTGGATAGACTGAGCGATACGCGGCTGCGGATCGGTATTCATCACGTACAGTTCGGTAGCAAAACCGTTGGGGAAACCCGCTTCGCTGAGCAGTTGCTTCGCTTTTGCCGGGTCGTAGCTGAAACCCTGATATGCCTTGTCATAACCGGGCATGGCGGGTGGCAGTGGCTGGTTGGCCGGCGCCGCGCGTCCATTAATGATGCGCACGATGCGATCTTTGTTGACCGCCATGTTCACCGCCTGGCGGACTTTGAGATTATCGAAAGGCGGCAGCGTGGTTTTCATCGTCACGTAGCCGGTCTGCAACTGGTCGCCGGTGACCATCAGGCCCTTATAGGCCGGGTTGTTTTTAAACGACAGAAACTGTGCGGGCGGTACGCCGTCGCCGGCAATATCCACTTCGCCTTTTTCCAGCCGCAGCAGAGCGACCGAGGGATCCTGTCCCATTTCGAACTTTATGTGATCCAGCCGCGGCACGCCGGCTTTAAAGTAGTTCGGGTTTTTGCGGAAGATCAGCTCCTGGCCCAGCTTCCACTCCTGGAGCTCAAACGCGCCGCTGCCGACCGGATGCTTGCCGAAGTCGGCACCCCATTTCTCCACCTCCTCACGGGGAACCACCGAGGCAAAGTTCAGCGCCAGCACATGCAGGAAGGTGGCGTTGGGCTCTTTCAGAGTGATTTTTACCGTATGATCGTCGACGACCTCGATACCGCTCAGGGTCGTGCTTTTACCGCTAGCCTCCTCGTCATAGCCCGCGATGGGACTGAAGAACCCGGCGCCCGGACTTTGGGTTTTCGGGTTGACTGTGCGTTCCAGAGAATATTTCACGTCCGCCGCCGTGACCTCGCGGCCGTTGTGGAATTTCACCCCTTTGCGTAGCACAAAGGTGTAGACCTTGCCGTCCTCGGAAATGGCGTAGCTCTCCGCCAGGTCGTTCACCAACTCGGTGGTGCCGGGACGATAGTCCATCAGGCCGTCGAACAGGCTTTTGATCATCGACCAGTTTTGCCAGTCATAGCCAATGGCCGGATCGAGGGTCGCCACGTCGTTCTGGTAGGTCACCACGATATCGCCGCCGGTCTTCTCGTCAGCCTGCGCGCCATAAGAGAAACAGGCCGCGGCCACCGCCATTGTCAATAACGCATTTTTCATCATCTTCCCCTGCTACTTTTTGACATCAATGCGCGGATCGACCCACGGCAGCACCAGATCCGCAATAAGGTTGCCGCCAACAATGGCAACCGCTGACACGGTGGTTACCCCGACAATCACCGGGATATCCACCTGTTGAATCGCCTGCCAGGCCAGCTGACCGATACCCGGCCAGCCAAAGACCGATTCGACTACCACCAGTCCGCCCATAAAAATGCCGATATCAATGCCTATCATCGGAATTAGCGGCAGCACGGCATTCGGCAGCACGTGACGCAGCAGTACGCGGGTTCGGCCCAGCCCTTTGGCCCGCGCGGTACGGATAAAATCCTGATGCAGCACCTCAATCATCGACGAGCGCAACATGCGTGAATACCAGCCGCTGCCGAGCAGGCCGAGGGTTAGCGCCGGTAGCGCCAGATGGCTGAAGCCGCCATAGCCTCCCATCGGGAACCAGTTGAGTACCACGGCGAAAAGATAGAGAAAAAGCATCGCGGCGATGAACTGCGGCGCCGAAACACCGATAAAGGAGAGCGCCATCAGAAGCCGGTCCGCCAGCCCGCCGCGTTTTAACGCCGCCAGGGTGCCGAGTGCGATCCCCAGTACCAACTCGCAGAGAATACCCGCCGCCATCAGCTGCAGTGACGGCCCGATACGGGCGGAAACCAGTTCACTCACTTCGCTGCGCTGAATAAACGAGCGTCCCAGATCGCCGTGCAGCAGCCCCTGCAGATAACGCCAATATTGCTGATAAAACGGAAGATCCAACCCCAACTGATGGCGGATGTTTTCGACTACTTCCGGCGTGGCACTGCGCCCGGCGATTTGGCGCGCTGGATCGGCGGGCAACATAAACAGCAGCAAATAGCAGATCAACGTAACGCCAAGCAGGATCAGCCCGGCATGCAACAGACGTTTTCCCAGAAATAGCATTAGTTTCGTCCTTTTAAGCCGGGATCGAGGGCGTCGCGCAGGGCGTCACCAGCGATATTGAAAGAGAGCGACAGCAGCACAATCGCCGCGCCGGGAAAGAACACCAGCCAGGGAGCCGAAGTAAAATAGCTCTGGCTTTCAAAGATGATGTTGCCCCAACTCGGCGTTGGCGGCTGTACCCCCACCCCGAGGAACGATAGAGTAGCTTCCAGCAGGACTGTGGTGGAGATGCCTAGTGTGGCCCAGACCAGCACCGTTGGCGCCAGATGTGGAATTAAATGCACGCCGAGAATACGCAACGTTCCGGCCCCCAGGGTGCGTTCCACGGCGATAAAGTCGCGGGCGCTAAGCGCGCTAGTTTCGGCGTAGATAACCCTGGCGATCTGCACCCAGTTCACCATGGCGATCACCAGGGACACGATCCAGACACTTGGCTGGAAAATCGCCGCCAGGGCAATCGCCAGCAGCAGTGCGGGAAACGCCATCATCAGATCGGTAAAGCGCATCAGCAGCCCTCCGATACGCCCCTGCAGATAACCTGCGCTAAGCCCTACCAGGACGCCGATCAGTACTGCAGTGCCGTTGGCGACAACACCGATGAGTAACGAAGTACGAGCTCCGTAAATTAAACGCGAGAAGAGATCGCGTCCCAGCAGATCGGTTCCCAGCCAGTAAGTGCTGTTGGGAGAAAGCGGTGCGCCTTCCAGGCTCAGTCCCTCGACAAACTGTTCATCGGGATCGAAGGGGGTGAGCCAGGGGGCAAACAGCGCGCTCATCACCACCAGGAGAATAAACAGCAGCGAGAGCAGCAGGGCTGGCCGGCGCAGAAAATATCCGACTCTATTCATTGTGCTCCCCGCTTGCCGGACGACATTCGTAGCAGCCACTTCTGCGCCACCTGTGCCACCGACTGGTTCGTACACATTGATTCCGAGCGCAGGCGAACCCATGCCTGTTGTTCATCAATACTTTCCGCTTGCATCTGGGCCGCCAGAGCTTGGGTAATCTGCGGCATTGCTGCCAGACGCTGGCGCAGTAGCATCTGTTGCTGTTGAATGTCATGCAACTGCTGACGCAGCCCCACTGCCATCATCAGGGTGGTATAGATGGCTCGCTGTGTAATAGGCTTGGTAAGGAGCGCTGTTGCCCCTAACTCCAGCGCGCGCTGTACCTGGTAAAGTCCCTCATGTGAGGTCAGCGCGATCACCGGTATTCCGGCCAGATTGATCTGGCTCAGGGTTAGCGGGCTGGCGAATGCCTCCAGTTCCACCAGTACTGCACAGGGGGTGAGAGGAGGTAAAGCCTCATCTCCGGTCAGGTGATGCCAGCGGATACCCATCCGCGTCAGGTTTTTTTCCAGCGCTTCGCGACTCCTTGCTTCACAGTCTACCAGCAGGAGCGGCTGAGCATCTAAATCCGGGGACAGCAGCGTTTTCATTTAACAATCCTCAGAGCAGGTCTGGCTGCAACCGTTCGGCTTTCACGTAGCTCGGTCGCGGAGAGATAGGGATCGGGCATAACCGGCAGCGGTTCGCGATGCAGTATCTGAAAGCAAGTTTGTTGCAACTCAGCGATGTAGCAGGGCAAACAGGCGTGGTTGTTTCGAGCCATTACTGAGCGAGCGCCCGGAGAATCAACGTCGTGCTGACGATGCAGTGCCGCCAGCACCGCACCCGGCTCGCTGTTTCCGGCCTCGCGCAGGCTATTGGCAAACAACCTTACTGCCCGCCAGCCGCCGATATAGTAGTGGGAGATGCGCTGTGCGCCATGTTGCAGGTGCTGCCGCGCGCAAAAATCGAGATCGACGCTCTCAAAAAACGGTCCGCAGGAAAGCAAACGTACCGCCCTTAGTGGCGCGACTTCGGCGACTTCGGCTTCGGTAAAATTACAGCTGAGCACCGCTAACGTCCGCCGATCGCGAAGACAGGCCTCGTCCAGTGCGCGCAGAAACGCATAAGAGGTTTCGCCTACCAGGTTATTGAGTACAAAATCTACCTCTGTGCTGAGAATCGCCTCAATCAACTCGGTCACGTTGCTGTTTCTCAGGTGCAGATATTTTTCGCCCACCACCGTACCGCCGGAACCTTCCACTACCTCACGGGCGATACGATTGCTTTCCCAGCCCCAGACGTAGTTAGAGCCGATCAGCCAGGAGCGATTTCCGAACATATCCAGCGCCAGCCGCAGGAGTGGCAGCAGAGTCTGGTTCGGACAACCGCCCAGATATACGACCTGCTCGCAGCTCTCGAACCCCTCGTAAGGACAGCCATACCACAGCAGCAGGTTATGCTGCTCCAGGTCCGGGATAATCTCCTTCCGACTGGCAGAGGTAATGGTTCCGAAGATATGGCGGATGCCGTGAGCGATAAAGGTGCTCACCGCTTCACTGTAGGCTGCGAGTTCACCCGCAGGGTTGATATGTCGGGCCCGCAGCTGAAAAGGATAAGCAGGATCGGCATTGATTTCCTCTAAGGCATGGCGCGCACCAAGCAGTGTGCTGTTCGCCAGGTGGCTGTAGGTACCTTCTGTGGAAAGCAAAATTCCAATATCAATAGTTTGCACGTATGTTTGCTCTCTGCATTAATAAAAAAGCCTGATTGTCCTTATTAGGACAATCAGGCTTCATTACCTGTCGATATTTAATGGATTCAAGGCTTAAGGGTTGCCCCTGCTTGCATATACCCGACATGAAAAATTCATGCCATTTTTAAAGCACAGTTAAATCAATGGATTATTTATTTTTGGAGACACTTTTGCACCAATGGGATGCGGCTTGCTCAGTTATGGTGCAATTTTCTGATGCAGTCTGGTCTCTTCAACATGAGGTGGAGTAATGCACACCTGTTTTAGTTCCACGCACTTTTTGAGAGTTCCGGTTTTTCAGCCATCAGCAGGTGATCCTCCGGCGTCAGGTTATTCAGGGATTCATGGGGACGCTCTGGATGGAAGATCCTCGTGACGAAGCCGAATTTGCCCCCGGCCACGTGCTTTTTTTCGAGCGTAATGTTGTCCATGCATTACCAACCCTTCTTGAAGAACCCGTAATATTTCTGTCATTGGCCAGCCCTCGTCGTGCTCCTGAAGATATTACCTTTGTTGACCCGAAAGATGGCACTGCCAGAACCTTTATGGCCAGAAATAATGAGTCAGCATAAAGGGCCAGAACCAAAGGTAAGGTGGAGCGGATGGTGAAATACCTCAAGGAGAACTTCTTCGTCCGGTACCGCCGGTTCGACAGCTTCGCCCAGGTTAATCAGCTACTGGAGCAGTGGATGGCTGACGTTGCCGACAGGCGGGAACTTCGCCAGTTCAGGCAGACACCGGAACAGCGCTTCACGCAGGAACAGGAGCATCTGCAGCCGTTGCCGGATACGGACTTCGATACCAGCTACTTCGATATCCGTCATGTCTCCTGGGATGGCTATATCGAGGTTGGCGGAAACCGTTACAGCGTGCCGGAAAGCCTGTGTGGCCAGCCGGTATCAATACGGATTTCGCTGGATGATGAACTGCGGATCTACAGTAATGAGCAGCAGATGGCATCGCACCGTCTCTGTTCGGCTGCATCCGGCTGGCAGACCGTGCCGGAGCATCACGCCCCGCTCTGGCAGCAGGTCAGTCAGGTGGAACCCGAAATCTGATTTATTCAACAAAGCCGCACCAAATCATCACTCGAAGATATTCAGGCATGGTACATCCGCGGCAAGCCCCTAATTTGTACTGAGGGGCAAAGTGAAAAAAGTTACTTTTTGTTGAAACGACAGTTAGCAATAACCCCCGCTTGCGGGGGCCATACCCACCAGGAGCAAACGCAGAAAGCCCGAGATACTTCTGCTGTACCGGGGGCTGGCGACATTTCAGGCAACACTCATAGTTGACATCCTCCCCGCCCTAAAGGGCGGGGAGGATGTCAATAATAGCAGACCACATCATGATGTCATTCTGACCGACAGATGCCAGAAGCAGAGGATCCATCCCATTTTATACCTACCTTATAACACTTAGAAAAACAACATGTTAAAAATGTTTATTGGAAACAATTTTAAGTCCAATTGTAATGATAACCATTCTCATATTAATATGGCTACGTGATAATTAACTTTTGATGCACTCCGCATGTCTGACCGTGCCACTACCACAGCTTCCTTAACGTTCGAGTCGCTTTATGGCACCCATCACGGCTGGTTGAAAAGTTGGCTGACGCGCAAACTCCAGTCTGCCTTTGATGCAGATGACATTGCCCAGGACACTTTTTTGCGGGTAATGAGCAGCGAAACGCTCTCGACGATCCGCGATCCTCGCTCTTTCCTGTGCACTATCGCCAAACGCGTGATGGTGGACCTGTTTCGCCGAAACGCGCTGGAAAAAGCGTATCTGGAGATGCTGGCGCTTATGCCGGAGGGGGGAGCGCCTTCACCTGAGGAACGCGAAAGCCAGCTCGAGACCCTACAACTCGTCGACAGCATGCTGGACGGGCTAAACGGAAAAACACGTGAAGCGTTTCTGCTTTCGCAACTGGATGGCCTGACATACAGCGAGATTGCGCACAAACTCGGTGTTTCCGTCAGCTCCGTGAAAAAATACGTGGCGAAAGCCGTCGAGCACTGCCTGCTGTTTCGTCTGGAGCATGGGTTATGAATCCTTCGTTAACCGATTCCCGCCGTCAGGCGCTGCGTTCAGCTTCCCACTGGTATGCCGTGCTAAGCGGCGAGCGCGTCAGCCCACAACAGGAAGCGCGCTGGCAACAGTGGTATGAACAGGATCAGGATAACCAGTGGGCCTGGCAGCAGGTTGAAAACCTGCGCAACCAGCTTGGCGGTGTGCCTGGCGACGTTGCCAGCCGGGCGCTGCACGATACCCGCCTCACCCGCCGTCACGTGATGAAAGGATTACTGCTGTTGCTCGGCGCTGGCGGAGGCTGGCAACTCTGGCAGTCGGAAACCGGCGAAGGTCTGCGGGCAGATTACCGCACCCCCAAAGGCGCAGTCAGCCGTCAGCAACTGGAAGATGGCTCCCTGCTCACGCTGAATACCCAAAGCGCGGCGGATGTGCGTTTTGATGCGCATCAGCGCACCGTCCGGCTCTGGTACGGTGAAATCGCCATTACTACCGCGAAAGATGCGCAGCAACGCTCCTTCCGCGTCCTGACCCGTCAGGGCCAACTCACCGCTTTAGGGACAGAATTTACCGTCCGCCAGCAGGATAATTTCACGCAGCTTGACGTGCAGCAGCACGCCGTGGAAGTGCTTCTCGCCAGTGCCCCCGCGCAAAAACGCATCGTGAACGCTGGTGAAAGCCTGCAGTTCAGCGCCTCTGAGTTTGGCGCAGTGAAACCGCTGGATGACGAGAGTACAAGCTGGACGAAGGGCATCCTGAGCTTCAGCGATAAACCGCTGGGTGAGGTGATAGCCACGCTAAGCCGTTACCGCAACGGCGTGCTGCGCTGCGATCCCGCCGTTGCCGGGCTGCGCCTGAGCGGGACGTTCCCGCTGAAAAATACCGATGCGATCCTGAACGTTATCGCTCAAACGCTTCCCGTTAAAATTCAGTCTATTACGCGGTACTGGATAAACATTTCACCGCTGTAAGAAAAATAATTCTCATTTCGATTGTCCTTTTTACCTTCTCGTTCGACTCATAGCTGAACACAACAAAAATGATGAATGATGATGGAGAAGGTATGACGCCGTTACGCGTTTTTCGTAAAACAACACCTTTGGTTAACGCCATTCGCCTGAGCCTGCTGCCGCTGGCCGGTCTCTCGTTTTCCGCTTTTGCTGCACAGGTTGATATCGCACCGGGATCGCTCGACAAAGCGCTCAATCAGTATGCCGCACACAGCGGAATTACCCTCTCGGTTGACGCCAGCCTGACGCGCGGCAAGCAGAGCAACGGCCTGCACGGAGATTACGACGTCGAGAGCGGCCTGCAACAGCTGCTGGACGGCAGCGGACTGCAGGTAAAACCGCTGGGAAATAACAGCTGGACGCTGGAGCCCGCGCCCGCGCCAAAAGAAGATGCCCTGACCGTGGTCGGCGACTGGCTGGGCGATGCGCGTGAAAACGACGTATTTGAACATGCTGGCGCGCGTGACGTGATCCGCCGTGAGGATTTCGCCAAAACCGGCGCAACCACCATGCGTGAGGTGCTTAACCGCATCCCTGGCGTCAGCGCGCCGGAAAACAACGGCACCGGCAGCCACGACCTGGCGATGAACTTTGGCATCCGGGGCCTGAACCCACGCCTCGCCAGCCGCTCGACCGTCCTGATGGACGGCATCCCCGTCCCCTTTGCCCCTTACGGTCAGCCGCAGCTTTCACTGGCTCCCGTTTCGCTCGGCAACATGGATGCCATTGACGTGGTGCGCGGTGGTGGTGCGGTGCGTTACGGACCGCAGAGCGTGGGCGGCGTGGTGAACTTTGTTACCCGCGCCATTCCGCAGGACTTTGGTATCGAGGCGGGGGTGGAAGGTCAGCTCAGCCCAACCTCTTCACAAAACAACCCGAAAGAGACGCACAACCTGATGGTGGGCGGCACAGCGGACAACGGTTTTGGCACCGCGCTGCTCTACTCCGGCACGCGCGGCAGTGACTGGCGCGAGCACAGCGCCACCCGCATCGACGACCTGATGCTGAAAAGCAAATATGCGCCGAATGAGGTGCACACCTTCAACAGCCTGCTGCAATATTACGATGGTGAAGCCGACATGCCCGGCGGCCTGTCCCGCGCGGATTACGACGCCGATCGCTGGAAATCCACCCGCCCGTATGACCGCTTCTGGGGCCGTCGCAAGCTGGCGAGCCTGGGCTACCAGTTCCAGCCGGACAGCCAGCATAAATTCAACATTCTGGGGTTCTACACCCAAACCCTGCGCAGCGGCTACCTGGAGCAAGGCAAACGCATCACCCTCTCGCCGCGTAACTACTGGGTGCGCGGTATTGAGCCACGCTACAGCCAGAGCTTTATGATCGGCCCTTACGCGCACGAAGTGGGCGTGGGCTATCGCTATGTGAATGAATCAACGCATGAAATGCGTTACTACACCGCCACCAGCAGCGGGCAGTTGCCGTCCGGCTCAAGCCCTTACGACCGCGACACGCGTTCCGGCACCGAGGCGCACGCCTGGTATCTGGATGACAAAATCGACATCGGCAACTGGACCATCACGCCGGGTATGCGTTTCGAACATATCGAGTCATACCAGAACAACGCCATCAAAGGCACGCACGAAGAGGTGAGCTATAACGCACCGCTTCCGGCGTTGAACGTGCTCTATCACCTGACTGATAGCTGGAATCTTTATGCAAACACTGAAGGCTCGTTCGGCACCGTACAGTACAGCCAGATTGGCAAGGCTGTGCAAAGCGGCAATGTGGAACCGGAAAAAGCGCGAACCTGGGAACTCGGTACCCGCTACGACGACGGCGCGCTGACGGCGGAAATGGGGCTGTTCCTAATTAACTTTAACAATCAGTACGACTCCAACCAGACCAACGACACCGTCACTGCACGTGGCAAAACGCGCCATACCGGGCTGGAAACGCAGGCACGTTACGACCTGGGTACGCTAACGCCAACGCTTGATAACGTTTCCGTCTACGCCAGCTATGCGTATGTGAACGCGGAAATCCGCGAGAAAGGTGACACCTATGGCAATCAGGTGACATTCTCCCCGAAACATAAAGGCACGCTGGGCGTGGACTACAAGCCGGGCAACTGGACGTTCAATCTGAACAGCGATTTCCAGTCCAGCCAGTTTGCGGATAACGCCAATACGGTGAAAGAGAGCGCCGACGGCAGTACCGGCCGCATTCCCGGCTTCATGCTCTGGGGCGCACGCGTGGCGTATGACTTTGGCCCGCAGATGGCAGATCTGAACCTGGCGTTCGGTGTGAAAAACATCTTCGACCAGGACTACTTCATCCGCTCTTATGACGACAACAACAAAGGCATCTACGCAGGCCAGCCGCGCACGCTGTATATGCAGGGGTCGTTGAAGTTCTGATGTGTTAACGCCCGGCTTGCCGGGCTTTTAGCTGGAATGTGACTATGTTGGCATTTATCCGTTTTCTTTTTGCAGGCCTGCTGCTGGTGATCGGCCACGCCTTTGCCGCCACGGTTCAGGACGAACACGGCACGTTTACACTCGATAAAACGCCACAACGGATTGTGGTGCTGGAACTCTCGTTCGCCGATGCGCTGGCCGCCGTGGACGTCAGCCCGATCGGTATTGCCGACGATAACGATGCAAAACGCATCCTGCCCGAAGTGCGTGCGCACCTGAAACCGTGGCAGTCCGTCGGAACGCGCGCGCAGCCGAGCCTGGAAGCCATTGCTGCCCTGAAACCAGACCTGATCATTGCCGACAGCAGTCGCCATGCGGGGATTTACACCGCCTTGCAGCAAATCGCGCCGGTACTGCTGCTTAAGTCCCGCAACGAAACCTACGCTGAAAATTTGCACTCAGCGGCTATCATCGGCGAAGTGGTAGGTAAAAAACGAGAGATGCAGGCGCGTCTGGAACAACATAAAGAGAAGATGGCGCAGTGGGCCAGCCAGCTTCCCACAGGGACACGCGTGGCCTTTGGCACATCACGCGAACAGCTATTCAACCTGCATACCCAGGAGACCTGGACCGGCAGCGTGCTGGCTTCTCTGGGGCTGAACGTTCCCGCTGCGATGGCGGGCGCGTCCATGCCGTCCATCGGCCTGGAGCAACTGCTGGCGGTCAATCCTGCCTGGCTGCTGGTTGCCCACTATCGCGAAGAGAGCATTGTTAAACGCTGGCAACAAGATCCGCTCTGGCAGATATTAACCGCCGCGCAGAAGCAGCAGGTTGCTTCAGTCGACAGTAACGCCTGGGCGCGGATGCGCGGTATTTTTGCCGCAGAGCGTATTGCCGCTGACACGGTAAAAATCTTCCACCATCAGCCGCTTACCGATATGAAATGACCGCGCTAAAACACCCGGTGCTGCTGTGGGGGCTTCCCGTTGCAGTACTTATTATTATTTTCTGGCTGAGTCTGTTTTGCTACTCGGCCATTCCTGTTTCCGGAGCAGACGCAATCCGCGCCCTGCTGCCTGGACACACGCCAACGCTACCAGAAGCGCTGGTGCAAAACCTTCGTTTGCCGCGAAGCCTGGTCGCCGTTCTGATCGGCGCAAGCCTGGCGCTCGCGGGCACGCTGCTGCAAACCCTGACCCACAACCCAATGGCCTCTCCTTCACTGCTCGGCATTAACAGCGGCGCGGCGCTGGCTATGGCGCTTACCAGCGCGCTGAGTCCGACGCCGGTTGCAGGCTATTCCCTGTCGTTCATCGCGGCATGCGGGGGCGGCGTGAGCTGGCTGCTGGTCATGACCGCAGGAGGCGGGTTTCGTCATACCCAGGACAGAAACAAACTGATCCTCGCGGGTATCGCGCTGTCGGCCTTTTGTATGGCCCTGACCCGCATCACCCTACTGCTGGCCGAAGATCATGCTTACGGCATCTTTTACTGGCTGGCAGGCGGAGTGTCCCACGCCCACTGGCAGGATGTCTGGCAGCTCTTGCCGGTGGTGGTCACTGCAGTCCCTGTCGTGTTGCTGCTGGCGAATCAACTGAACCTGCTCAACGTCAGCGACAGTACCGCCCATACGCTGGGAGTGAACCTGCCGAGACTACGTTTGATCATCAATATGTTAGTGCTGCTTCTGGTTGGCGCGTGCGTCAGTGTGGCAGGTCCGGTGGCGTTTATCGGCCTGCTGGTGCCACATCTGGCGCGCTTCTGGGCAGGCTTCGATCAGCGCAACGTACTGCCGGTGAGCATGCTGCTGGGGGCCACGCTGATGCTGATGGCAGATGTACTCGCACGCGCGCTGGCCTTCCCCGGCGATCTGCCCGCAGGCGCAGTGCTGGCGCTGATTGGCAGTCCTTGCTTTGTCTGGCTGGTGAGGAGGCGAGGATGAAAATTGCGCTGGTCATTTTCATCACCCTTGCCCTGGCAGGCTGTGCGCTGTTATCACTCCATATGGGGGTGATCCCCGTGCCGTGGCGCGCGCTGCTGACCGACTGGCAGGACGGACGCGAGCATTATTATGTATTGATGGAGTACCGACTGCCGCGCTTGCTGCTGGCACTGTTTGTCGGTGCAGCCCTCGCCGTGGCGGGCGTGCTGGTACAGGGGATTGTGCGTAACCCGCTAGCATCACCGGATATTCTCGGCATTAACCATGCCGCCAGCCTTGCCTCTGTGGGAGCACTGCTTCTTATGCCATCACTATCCGTGATGGTGCTGCCGCTGCTGGCCTTTGCGGGCGGTATGGCGGGGTTGATCTTGCTGAAGATGCTGGCAAAGACCCACCAGCCGATGAAGCTGGCGCTCACCGGCGTGGCGCTTTCCGCCTGCTGGGCGAGCCTGACGGATTACCTGATGCTCCTGCACCCGCAGGATGTAAACAGTGCCCTGCTGTGGCTGACGGGTAGCTTATGGGGGCGCGACTGGCACTTTGTGAAGATTGCCGTGCCGTTGCTCATTCTGTTTTTGCCGCTGAGCCTGCGCTTTTGTCGCGATCTCGACCTGCTGGCGCTGGGCGATGCACGAGCAGCCACGCTCGGCGTGTCGGTTCAGCGCACCCGGTTCCAGGGGCTGATGCTGGCTGTCGCGATGACAGCAACCGGCGTGGCCGTCTGTGGCCCGATAAGTTTTATTGGTCTCGTCGTGCCGCACATGGTGCGCAGGATCGCCGGCGGGCGTCACCGCTGGCTGATGCCCGTTTCGGCCCTGACGGGCGCGTTGTTGCTGGTCATTGCCGATCTGCTGGCACGAATCATTCATCCGCCGCTGGAGCTTCCGGCAGGCGTGCTGACCGCCATTATCGGCGCACCGTGGTTTGTCTGGCTGCTTGTGAGAATGCGATAAATGAGATTACGTACTGAAAATCTGACCGTCAGCTATGGCGCACAAACCGTGCTGGATGGACTTTCTCTCGCCCTGCCTGCCGGAAAAATCACGGCCCTGCTCGGCCCTAACGGTTGCGGGAAATCGACGCTGTTGAACTGTTTTTCTCGCCTGTTAACACCAGACTCTGGCGAGATATTGCTTGATGAAAAACCCATAGCCGGTTTTTCCGCCCGCCAGCTGGCTCGCCGCCTGGCTTTACTGCCGCAACACCATTTATCCCCCGAGGGGATCACTGTACGGGAACTGGTTTCCTACGGCCGCAGCCCGTGGCTGTCGTTGTGGGGGCGACTCTCCGCGGAAGACAACGAGCGGGTCAACGTGGCAATGAGTCAGACCCGGACGCGCAATCTGGCTGACCGCAGGTTAACCCAGCTTTCCGGCGGCCAGCGCCAGCGTGCGTTTCTGGCGATGGTGCTGGCACAGGATACCCCACTCATTCTTCTTGATGAGCCTACGACCTACCTCGATATCAATCATCAGGTTGAACTGATGCGCCTGATGGTTGAACTCAAAAGGCAGGGGAAAACCGTAGTGACGGTACTCCACGATCTGAATCAGGCCAGCCGCTATTGCGATCATCTGGTGGTACTGGCAAGCGGTCGCGTGATGGCGCAAGGTGCTCCGGAAGCAGTGATGAAACCAGAGCTTCTAAAGACGGTGTTCAGCGTAGAAGCGGAAATCCATCCCGAACCGGTATCTGGCAGACCCATGTGTGTGGTGAAGTAGTCTGGCGAAGTCATAAGGATCATCACAGGACAGATAAAGGAAGTGATAACCACCTGCCAACAGGCACCAAAATCTGGCTGGTTGCCGGTATCACCGACATGCGCAACGGCTTCAATGGTCTCGCCGCAAAGGTGCAGACGATGCTGAAAGATGACCCGATGTCCGGCCATGTCTTCATCTTCCGGGGCCGCAGCGGCAGTAAGGTCAAACTGCTGTGGTCCACCGGCGACGGACTGTGCCTGCTGACCAAACGGCTGGAACGCGGCCGCTTCGCCTGGCCCTCTGCCCGCGATGGCAAAGTGTTCCTGACCCCGGCGCAGCTGGCAATGCTTCTGGAAGGCATCGACTGGCGGCAGCCTAAAAGACTGCTTACGTCCCTGACCATGTTGTAGGCCTCTTTATTCTGGTTGTCGTTGAATAAGCCTGGTAAAATGCGGGCTTATGAACAACACCTCCCCCTGACGACATCCTTCTGCTGAAACAGCGCCTGTCCGAACAGGAAGCGCTGAACCGCGCCCTGCTGGAAAAGCAGGCCGACCGGGAGCGCGAAATAGACCATCTGCAGGCGCAGCTGGATAAGCTTCGCCGGATGAACTTCGGCAGTCGTTCTGAATAAATCTCCCGCCGCATCGCGCAGATAGAAGCCGACCTGAACCGGCTTCAGACAGAAAGCGATACGCTGACGGGTCGGGTTGCCGATACGGGCCGGGCCCCGTATCGTTTTAACCCTGAATATTCATCGCAGATATTGTTTCGGGTTTTCCGGTATACCAGCCCTGAACTAGGTAACCGGGGCCAAGAGAACAGGCGAATTCAAACTGTCCTGGCGTTTCCACCCCTTCAAACACCAGTGGTTTGCCAGTACCACGTAACCCTTTCACCATAGAAACAAGTAGCGCTCGCTTCACCGGGTCATCAATATTGGCAATAAAAATACGGTCTATTTTTATCTCATCGAAATCCAGTACCGTCAGCCATTCAATAT
>NZ_JAIFJY010000034.1:0-22011 GCF_051835185.1 Klebsiella sp. K5-306 | reverse complement strand
CGAGAAAACCTGGCAACCACGTTCTTCCTCCAAAGCCTGACTCAACCTTAAAAAGGCATTGTCCAGACTCTCCACTGACGTCAGGTCAGCTTTGTTTTCAGCACGACATTTCAACATTGGCTAGACATGTATTGTAGGGGCTCAATGCTAATGTCTATTAGGGGGCTGCGGATGTTTTCCTGGACTGTTATGTTGTGATCCCAAGATGCTGCCGGTACTTCACAGGACTCATTGCACCTAATGATAGCTTGATACGTTTCTCGTTATACCAGCGTATGTACCTGTCCAGGAAGCAGATAAATTTTTCCAGCGTGATACCCGCCCAGTCTCTGCCATAGAACATTTCGTTTTTGATACGCCCGAAGAAGCCTTCACACGCAGCATTATCCGACGAGCATCCTTTGCGCGACATGGACCTTATAAGTCCGGAGGTGTTGATACGCTCGAGCCAGCCCGGCCACCGGTAATGGCCACCACGATCGCTGTGTATCACTGGTTTATCATGTTCGTTGAGCGTATCGAGTGCGTCATCGAGCATCGTATTCACCAGCGTCGCGTCCGGGCGTGTTCCTATCGACCAGCTTACAACCAGGCCATCAAAGCAGTCGATAACCGGCGACAGATAGACTTTTCCAGCCGGAAGCTGGAACTCCGTAATATCGGTCAGCCACTTCTCATTTGGCCTGCAGGAACTAAAATCCCGGGCGAGTAAATTTTCCGGTGCCGGGCCGATTTCGCCACAGTAAGAGTTGTATCGTCGTCGCCTGGTGCGCTTAACAACGAGCTGCTCTTCTGCCATCAGTCTGCGGACAACCTTTTCAGAAATAACCCTGTTGTTACCGCGAAGCATCGCGTGAAGGCGCCGATAGTCGTAACAGCGGTAATTCTCCTCAAAGATATCGGCCATGATCACGCGTATTTCCGCATACTTATCGTACAGACGTTTTGGTAAAAATAACAGCTGCGGGCAAGTTGCAGAACGCTTAGCAACTCAGCAACGGGGTACTTTTTCTTAAGGGCATCAACTATCAGGGTTTTCTCCCTGTTTTTCAGTTTCAGAAAGCTGACGCCCAGATCTTTTTTTATCAGTTCATTCGCCTTTGTCAGTATGTCACGTTCGAGCTGCAGCTGATGAACCTGCTTCCTGAGACGCTGGATTTCACCGAGTAAAGCATCCTGATTTTTATCCTGAGGGGCTGACTTTCGTTTGCGCATGGATTGATAAGCCTCGTCACTGATAAGGTCTTTCTTCCATTTGTACAGGACCGGGACGCTGACGCCTATGCTTTGTGCAACTTTACGCGCGGTTCCACGTCGGTTACAGAGCTCCCGGACGGCCTGAGACCTCTCTTCCGGGCTGAAGCATTTGTTTCGTGGGGACTGAACCAGGCTTCGATGGCGGGCAGGAACTGCCACAGCAGCATGAGTGCGGCGATGCAGCCAGTGATGACGAGCCAGCGCCGGATGAATCGATCCGGCTCCGGGCGGCTGTAGGGGTCGGGTAGGTCACGTCATTCTCCATGTTGAAATCAGCGCCAAAGGCCGCCAGTGCGCCAGCGTGGCGGACGTGGTGATACGGTCACTTCGGGGTCGAAACGGGCCGATGGAAACGGCGGCATCGCGGGCGGCGGAGCTAGTTCTAGCAAGCGCTCAATGCGTTCAGCCGTCGCTGGATGCGTGCGCAACCAGGAGGGTTCCGGATTGCCCCATCCGGGCAGCAGCCAGGCGCGCCAGGAGCGGCTCACCCGCTCGATCTTGGCGAGCGCTGAGGCCAGCCCGTGCGGGTCGCCGGTCAATTCGGCAGCGAGCCGGTCGGCGTCGAATTCGCGCACCCTGGACAAGCCCAACTGAGCCAGCAAGGCCAGCTGTGGCGCGACCGCAAGTAGAAGCAACGCGGGCCAATTGACTTCCGTGACTCCAAGCAATAGCGTTGGCAAACTGAGCACGATCGCAAGCTGCCCCAACAAGGCCAGAAGATGGGTGAGCCGGCTGATGGAATCGGCCAAGCCCATGACACGCAAATCCTCGTTCGCAATATGCGCGATTTCGTGGCCGAGCACGCCGGTCAACTCGCGGGGCGTGAGGCTACGCAGCAGGCCGTCGGTCAGCGCGATGGCCGCGTGATGCTTCGAACCGGTGGCGAAGGCGTTGACGACCCCGCTGGGCACGTAGTGCGGTACCGGCACGGTAGGCAGCCCGGCCCGCGCCGCCAGTTCGCGCAACACAGCCCAAAGATCGGGCGCTTCATCCGGGTGCAGGGGGCGTGCGCCATACAGCCGCAAGGTCAGCCCGGAGGCGGCCGCCGGTTCAAGCAGCAGGGTGAACCCCGCAGCCGCAAGCGCCAGCCAAAGCCCGCCGTCACCCAACAGCAGGCTGCCAGCGACGGCGGCAATTCCGAGCAGGGTCAGCACCAACAGCACGGTTTGCAGGCGATTGTGCCAGCGATGCCGCGCGCCGACATTCTGCGCGTGGCGCAGATCACGACTGATCATCTGAGCTTTCCCCGGCTGTCCGGTCATCGCGCTCGCGCAGCAGCCAGTAAGTCGCCCCGAGGGCCAGTGTCGCGCCTGCAAGCGCCGCGACCTTGGCGGGGCCGGTCTCCGGGTCGAGGATCACGAATTTACGCGCCAGGGCGATCAGCCCGATCAGGATCACCGTCTTGACCTGGATGATGCTGTCGCGCCGCAAGGCCACCCTCACGATGGAATGCTTGAACTCCATGGCAATGAGCAGCGTCATGATCATGCCGAACACGGTCTGGAAGACCTTGTGATCGAGCGGATTGAATGCATCAATGATCAGCAGGCTGAAGACGATCGAGATCAGCTGCAGCAGCGAGACCACGATGATAACGGCAATGATTGCGGACAGCGCGAGCGCGATCACCTGTTCAAAGCGCTCGTAGAACGTCATCACTGCCCATTGGGCGCGAAATGTTTTGATCGGGTCTGCTTGCTTTTCCTTCATCGCCACTCCTCTCAATTCTGAAATACTTGTGCGCCCACAACTTGGTTGCACCCTTGTCTTTTTTGCCTGGTAGAGCGCGCTGTCCGCCTGCAGCATCACCTGCTCGACAGAGTGCAAACGGGGGTCAAGGAGAGCCCCCCCCATGCTGGCGCTATAGCTGATCGACACCTCTCCACACACCACCGCTGTCGCCGCAGTGTCCTGACGAAATCGCTCCGCCCATACTTGGGCGCCTTCTATCGATGCCGCTTCCAACAACACAGCGAATTCCTCCCCCCAATCCGGGCAGCCATGTCGGTTGCGCGAACATGTTCCCTCAACCGTGAAGCAAAGGGGTCGGTGATCACCATACGCAGCAACTGCTGCTCTATTTCCTTGCGAGAAGAGATGTCGAACAGAGTACCGACTATCAGTTGCCTGCCCGCGTCACCCAGCCATGGGCCTTGTTCCTCGAAAGTCGAGTTGCCAGAGGATCAGGTGAACAGATGGGCCGCGCCGTCACGCGAACGGATGGCCAGCGAGCGGGAGGGCAGTGCCGCCGCTGATGAGCAGTCCCCACGGCGTGGCCGACTGCTCATCACGCTTGTAGACGCCCGCGTGACCTGCGGCCACGACCGCCACCGCGATCGAGGCCAGGGAGGCTGCCCATGCCAGTGCCAGGCCGATGGGGTCGGACACGGCAGCCTCGCCCGCCATCAAGATGCGTCACTCGCCTTCGCGGCATCCGGCTGCTCCGGCTCGGCCGGGGTCTGCGGTGGCTCTTTGCGTTCGAACACCACGCGTTCGGCCTTGTCGTCCCAGCGTGCGCTGGCGTGATCGCCCTTGCCGATGCCGCCGCCGAGCATCTCGCGCGCCAGCGCAGTTTCCAGCTCGCTGCGGATCAGGCGCTTGAGTTCACGCGCACCGAACTCGGGCTTGTAGCCTTCTTCCGCGAAATGGTCGATCAGCGTCTGATCGAAAGTGAGCGTCACGCCCTGGCTGGCGGCGCTGCGCGCCACGCGATCGAGCTGCAGGCCGACGATGTGGCGGATCTCCTCCTTGCCCAGCGCATGGAAGACGATGATCTCGTCGATGCGGTTGAGGAACTCGGGCCGGAAATGGCCGCGCAGCACGTCCATGACTCCGGCCTTGGTCTTTTCGTACTCCTCGCCGGCCGCCCCGCGCGCCTTCAGCCGTCGCTGGATGATGTCCGAACCCAGGTTGGACGTGGCGATGATGATGGTGTTGGTGAAATCCACCACCCGGCCCTTGCCGTCGGTGAGGCGACCGTCGTCGAACACTTGCAGCAGGATGTTGTATACGTCAGGGTGTGCCTTCTCGATCTCGTCGAGCAGCAGCACGCTGTAGGGCTTGCGCCGCACCTTCTCGGTGAGCTGACCGCCTTCGTCGTAACCGACATAGCCCGGAGGCGCGCCCACCAATCGCGCCACGGTATGGCGTTCGCCATATTCCGACATGTCGATGCGCAACAGGGCGTGCTCATCGCCGTAGATCGATTCGGCCAATGCCTTGGCGAGCTCGGTCTTGCCCACCCCGGTCGGGCCCAGAAACAGGAAGGTAGCCACCGGTTTGCTGCCTTCACGCAGGCCGGCGCGGGACAGCCGCACGGCATCGGCCACGGCACGGACCGCCTCGTCTTGTCCCACCAGGCGCTCGTGCAGCCGTTGTTCCAAGTGCAGCAGCTTTTCGCGCTCTTCCACCGTCAACTCGTTGACCGGGATGCCGGTCAGGCGCGAGACGATCTGCGCCACGTGTTCCGCCTTGACCTCGGCACTGCCGGAGGCCCGCTCCCGCTCCCAGTCCTCGACGAGCTTCTTGAGCTCGGCCTCCTTGGCTTCGATGCGCTTCCCGAGCTCGGCGGCCTGGTCGTACTGCTTGCGCGCGGCCACGTAATCCTGTTCACGCCGCAGCTGGTGCAGTTCGGACTCCAGCTCCTGCACGGCCACCGGCCGGGCCGTGGCCGACAGCTTCACGCGCGCGGCCGCCTGGTCGAGCAAGTCGATTGCCTTGTCCGGCAGGAAGCGCGCCGTGATGTAGCGGTCGGACAACTCGGCCGCCGCGATGATCGCGTCCTCGGAGATGCTGACCTTGTGGTGCGCCTCGAAGGTGTCGCGCAGGCCGCGCAGAATCATGATGGCCTGGGCCACCGTCGGCTCGGGTACCGTCACCGGCTGGAAGCGCCGCTCCAGTGCGGCATCCTTCTCGATGTATTTCTGGTACTCGTTCAGCGTCGTGGCGCCGATCAGGTTGAGTTCACCGCGCGCCATCATCGGTTTGAACACGTTGGCCACGTCCAGCCCGCCTTCGCCACCGCCCTGGCCGGCACCGACGATGGTGTGCACCTCGTCGATGAACAAAATCAGCTCGCCCTGGTGCTCGGTCACCTCCTTCAGCACCTTCTGCACGCGCTCCTCGAACTCGCCGCGATATTTGGCGCCGGCCACCATGGCGTTGATGTTGAGTTCCACCAGGCGCTTGTCGCGCAAGGTCTCGGGCACTTCACCCGCCACCATGCGCTGCGCCAGCCCTTCGACGATGGCGGTCTTGCCCACACCCGGCTCGCCGATCAGCACCGGGTTGTTCTTCTTGCGCCGGGCCAGCACCTCGATGGTGGTTTCGATCTCCTGCGCGCGGCCGATCACCGGGTCGAGCTTGCCGTCGCGCGCCATCTTGGTCAGGTCGCGCGAGTACTTGTCGAGTTCTGGCGTGTTGGTCGGCGTCTCAGCGCGGCCATCCTCGGCGCCCTTGCCGACCACCTTGCTGACCTGTTGGCGCAGCGCCTGCGGCGTCAGGCCGTAGCGGCGCAGCAGGTTGGCGGCCAGCCCTTCGCCTTCCTCAGCCAGACCGATCAGGAAATGCTCTGGACCGACATAAGAATGGCCGAGTTCATTGGAGGCCACGAAGGCGCGGCTGAGCGCATCCTTCACGCGCGGCGACACGCCGATCTCGCCCTCGAAGGGCTTGTCCCCGCGCTTGGCCTCAGACTCGATCTGCCGCTTGAGGTCATCGACCTTGATCTTGAACTGACCCAGGATGGTCTTGACCACGTCGCTGTCGGCCAGCGCCAGCAGCAGATGTTCGGTATCCACCTCGGAGCGGCCAAATTCGGCAGCGTGTTTGGCGGCCTCCTGCAGCAAGGCTTCCGACTGTTCGCTGATGCGGCTGGCCAGCCCACTGCCGCGACGGCGCGGCGCACCCGAACCTGCGGCGGCGGGCTCGCCAAACGAGGCATCGACCACGTCATCGGTATCGGCGGCAACTGGCGTCGCGTCGTCGCCGATGCGGAAGAAGTCACTGCCGAGGAAGTCCTCGAACAGGCCGCTGCGCGAGCCGAACAAGGCTTCCAGCGGCGAAACGGTGCGCTTTTGCTGGCGCACTAATTGCCGGTAATGGTCGTCGCACAACAGCATGGTGCTGTGACGACCGTTGAGATTGGCTTCCACCCGCACGGTGGCGGGTTGGCCGCAGACCTGGCATTGTTTTCTGGCCATGCTGATGCTCCTGAGAAGGTTGACAAGGTTGACAAGGTTGACAAGGTTGAGGCGACGAGGCATCGCGAACCGCGACGCCTCGTCTCGTGCCGGGTTTTTCTTGTGACGAACGAGCCGGCGACGTCAGCCGTTGATCGGGATCGAGCGTCCCTGCTTCGGCGCGCTGACCTCGCGCTTGTCGATCGTGACCGTGAGCACCCCGTTCTTGAACGATGCTTTGATCGAATCCTGGTTGGCGTCGTCAGGCAGGTTCAAGGCACGCTGAAAGCTGCCGTAGGAGCGCTCCACACGGTGGAAGCCACCTTCCTTCTTCTCCTGTTCCTGGCGCTTCTCGCCACGCACCATCAGCACGTCGTTGTCGAGAGTGATCTGGATGTCCTTCTCCTCGACACCGGGCACTTCCAGGGCAATCTTGTACTGCTTGTCGGTTTCCTGGATGTCCAGGGCCGGCTTCAGCATGCCCGACCAATCGGATGGCCACTGCGGCATGTTCAACGCCGGAAAACCGAAGCCCCGGAATGCGTCATCGAACAGCCGGTCGATTTCCCGATGCAGTTGCAGGATCGGGCTGACTGGCCCGCTCGCCGCTGGCAGGTCATTGCGCTGCACCGGCAGGGAAGAGACGGTCTGCTGCTCTTGCTGCTCGTTCTTGAACCAGTTCCAGGGAGCCAACTTCTTGAAATCGATGTCCATGTCATACCTCCAGAAAAATTGGAAAACGAGTTACTCAAGCCCTTTGCCTGCTGTGACGGGCAGTGCGCCCAGGCGACACGGGCTGCTCGGATGACTTCTGCTGTTCACGCTTGCGCATCACCTCCTTCTTTGCTGCGGCTCGGGTCTGATCATTGATCCACTGATCGATTTCACTTTGAGGAAACCGCCACGTCCCGCCCACCTTGAAAGCCGGAATTTCCCCGTGCGCGGCGAGCCGATAAAGCGTCCGCTTGCCGACTTTCAAGTACGCAGCCAATTCATCGAGCGTGAAAATCACCTGTAGGTGCGCTTTCATCCCTGTAGGTGCGCTTTCATCTCACCCTCTCCAATCGCGTCGCTTTGCGGTTCCGGCCAAGGAAATCCTTGTAATACTTTGTAAGATATTACGCTTACCATGACAGCCTTCAAGAGTCAATGTACAGCGTTCTCCCGCCCCATTGATGCAGGTCAACTGCTCAGGCAAGGCGCAGCGGGGCGGTCTGATCAGGCAATGGACAGCGCCTGGCTCGTCAGCCTGCGTGTACCACAGGCGCCTCGATCAAACACCGATCCTCACGTTGTAGCCGAGTGCCCGCAGCCCCTTGCTCGTCTGCATGTTCCTTGGCGGAAACTCGTCTGGGCGCGCCCAGACGACGATTTCCCCGAGGCTGCTCAGGCTAACGTGCGGAATTGCCCAGTCGTCGCTGCGGATCGCGTTCCAGAGTCGGGCCGAAACACTTCCGTTGCCCCAGACAACGTAGTTCAACAGTATCCGTCCGGCCAACACACCTTCCCGACACCGCCGCCGAAGGCCATGGCCCATCAAGCGGATTTTCCATGCGCCCTCAGCGCCGTACCTACAGCAAATCTTTCAAGGCTCAGGTCATTCAGGAGTGTTCTGAACCCGGTGCCTCCATCGCAAACATCGCCTTGGGCTACAGCCTCAATGCCAACCTCGACCACAAATGGATTCGGCTGCCTACCCAGAAAACCACGGCTATCCAGCCAGCGTTCATCCCGTTGCCTTCTCAAATGCTCGGCGTGGGTTCGCATACTCAAGCGCGCTGCTGCGATCATGAGTTTGATCCAGTCGGCCCGTAATAATGGGCACGATCCGTATGCCTATCTCAAGGATGTGCTGACACGGTTGCCGTCCCTGTAACAGCCTGAAGTTGACCTGGGTAATCAAATACCGGTGTAGTGATTAGGAAACAGGGCTCGGATAACATCATGGCGCAGGTCACCCTGATCTTGACCCTCCATCTCCGAACAGCTTTTGTATCTTAAGTTAACGATGTCCGCTGCCGGTATTCCCTCGGGGAGTGATATCCCAGCGCGCTGTGCGGGTGGCTTCCATTTCCATCAGATGTCCTTCCTGCTCCGCTACTGAAGGCGTGGTGCGTAACGGCAAAAGCACTGCCGGACATCAGCGCTATCTCTGCTCTCACTGCCGTAAAACATGGCAACTACAGTTCACTTACACCGCCTCTCAGCCCGGTACGCACCAGAAAATCATTGATATGGCCATGAATGGCGTTGGATGCCGGGCAACCGCCCGCATTATGGGCGTTGGCCTCAACACGATTTTACGTCACTTAAAAAACTCAGACCGCAGTCGGTAACCTCACGCATACAACCGGGCAGTGACGTCATTGTTTGCGCGGAAATGGACGAACAGTGGGGTTACGTCGGTGCTAAATCACGCCAGCGCTGGTTGTTTTACGCGTATGACAGGATACGGAGGACGGTTGTGGCGCACGTATTCGGTGAACGCACGTTGTCCACGCTGGAGCGTCTTCTGGGCCTGCTGTCGGCCTTTGAGGTCGTGGTATGGATGACGGATGGCTGGCCGCTTTATGAATCACGCCTGAAGGGAGAACTGCACGTTATCAGCAAGCGATATACGCAGCGCATTGAGCGGCATAACCTGAATCTGAGGCAGCATCTGGCAAGGCTGGGCAGGAAGTCACTGTCGTTCTCAAAATCGGTGGAGCTGCATGACAAAGTCATCGGGCATTATCTGAACATAAAACACTATCAGTAAGTTGGAGTCATTACCTTCTTTGCCGCCGGACATTGTCCGGCGCAACACCAAACGGGTCTGGCGGGCTGAGCCAATCCCGCAGGCAAATTCAGCCCTTACCGGATGGCTCAGCCCCCTACTCATTGGAATTGGATATTCAACTTTCAGGGGCTACTGCGCCAGACTTCAGTCTTTAAAGTGATTGACTTAGCGCCTGGCACACTCAATTTATTTAGGTAGCGGGCCTAATTGCACCCCATCAGGATAATACTTCCAGCCATCGCGAATTTTGACATTTTCATCCCACGGAAGTTTGTATTCGCCATTGGCAAGATCGCGCACCCAGGTCAGGTAATTCTCGCGTTCGCCTCCCGGTTTGCCGACATAGCCCCGGCAGCCAAGGTTGAAAATATTGTTTTCCAACGCCCAGTTTTCACGCGCTTTATCCACCAGGCGCGGGAACAGCTCTGCGGTAACAATTTCCCATGGGTTGCGGTGCCCCTGCTGAATGACGTTACCGTCATAATTGCAGACCGTACCCTCGCCGAAGTAATAAAAGACATCGTCATAACCGGCCAGATTCACCGAAACGGTATACATCAGGTTTTGCCAGGCATTCGTCCGGTTGGTCCAGATCCACTGATCGTTCACCTGCGTGGAATAGCCCGAAATACGGATATAGACATTGCAGCCTTTATAAGCAGCCTCACGCGCCAGTTCCGGGAACATGCCGTCATGGCATATGCAGACGGCGAGTTTAGAACCTTTAGGCCCATCGCATACCGGCATTCCCATATTTCCCGGCATCCAGGGCTCAATCGGAACCCATGGTTGCAGCTTGCGGTAATGCAGAGCGATATCGCCCCGATCGTTAATGATAATAGCGGTGTTGTACGGTGGAAGAGACGGGTCTTCATTGCGCTCCATTAAGGAAAATACCCCCCAGATGCCGTTGCGGATACAGGCCTCTTTGAACTGACCAATCTCCGGGCTATCGAGAGTGAGTAACATCTCGTCATAGGTCCAGATTTTAGTATTCAGTCCCTGGGTTGAATATTCCGGGAAGACGATAACATCAAGTCCCGGATATCCGGCTTTGGTGGAGTCAACGGCCTTACAAATCTTATCGACCTGTATCTGGATATCCTCCGGTCCTTTAATAACGGGAACGGGGTATTGGATGGCGGCAATTAATAACGCTTCATCCCAGGAGCTTACACTTCCGGTGCTACCCATAGCAGACCTCTCGTAGTTAAGTTGGTGATATAAATTTAAACCGACAGATATGACGCAATTTGTTCTTCATCAGCACCAGAACGCGCCTGTTGATGAACAATATTGCCTTTCTCAATAACAACAATTTTATCTGACACATCGAGTACAAAGCTTAAAACCTGCTCGGAAACTAATATGGTCAACCCTTCTGCATCACGAATCTTACGTAATATTTTTGCCATTTCTTTAATAATTGACGGTTGAATTCCCTCCGTTGGTTCATCCAGCAAAAGTAATTTGGGTTTACCGGCGAGAGCTCTGGCCATAACGAGCTGCTGCTGCTGACCACCGGAAAGATTTCCCGCCATCCGTTTGCGCATTTCTTTCAGCACAGGGAAATAGTCATACAGGTATTCAGGAACCTGTAACGAACGGGATTGGCGAATCCCCGTTTTTATATTTTCTTCAACCGTCATGGTTGAAAATACCATTCGCCCCTGCGGGACAAAGCCAATGCCATGCTGAACACGCTGGTAACTAAGCAAGCCGGTAATATTTGTACCGGCAAACTCTAACTCACCGGCACAGGACGGTATCATACCAATCAGTGATTTCATCAGCGTGGTTTTACCCATACCATTGCGCCCTACCAGAGCGACGATTTCACCCTCTGCTAACGTCAGATTCAGTCCACTGATGACCTGGCTCTGACCATATGCGACAGCATAATCAGAAATTTTCAGCATCCGTGTCTCCTTAATGACCAAGATAAACGTCAATAACCCGAGGGTCGTTTTTGACTTTATTGATGCTACCTTCCGACAATACTTTTCCCTGGTGCATGACGGTGACATGATCGGCAATGTCTTCGACGAACTGCATGTCGTGTTCAATCACCAGTACAGAACGTCCCCCGGCAATTTTGCGCAGGAGCTGCGCGGTTTTTTGGCGTTCGGCGACAGACATGCCTGCCACGGGTTCGTCCAGCATCATGAGCTTAGGATCTTGTATTAGTAGCATCCCTATTTCTAACCACTGCTTTTGCCCATGGCTGAGAAGGTCAGCCTGCGTATGTAGGTAATCGGCAAGGAAAATTTCGCCAGCAACCTGTTCGACCGCAGCGATTATTTCTGGCGTGCGACGAAAGAACATGGCGCCCAACGCGGTTCTGGCTTTGGGATAAGATAACTCGAGATTTTCAAATACCGTTAAGTTCTCATAGATTGATGGATTCTGGAATTTACGCCCAACCCCTTCATGAACAATTTTATTTTCCCGAAGTTTACTCAGTTCCTTATTGCGAAATTTGATGCTGCCGCTGGTTAGCTTTGTTTTCCCGCAAATGAGATCAAGCACTGTTGTCTTACCCGCGCCATTTGGGCCAATAATAACGTAAATCTGCCCCTCATCGATGTACATTGAAAAATCATCGACGGCTTTGAAGCCATTAAATGAAACGGTTAATCCCTCTACCGCTAAAATTATTTCTTTTATCGGATTTTTCATTTCAGCACTCCGGTGTTTACTCTGGGTTTGGTCATACTCTTTTTGCGCAGCAGCGACATCACGATCGGGTGAATATATTGCTGATAAAGCCCTGCCAGTCCTTTCGGGAAAATCAGCACGACGGCAATAAAGAGCAGGCCCATGGCAATCGTCCAGAGTTCAGGAAAAGACTCGGAAATACTGCTCTTGGCGGCATTGACGATAAGGGCGCCATATACTGCCCCCAGCAAAGAACCTCGCCCGCCCACGGCACAGAAAACGACCATTTCAATTGAAGCAACAGTGCCAATAAACCCTGGCGACATGAACCCTACTTGCAGAGTGAACATCGCGCCACCGATCGCCGAAAACAGAGCGCTAATGCAGAAAACCACCGTTTTGATATTCGCGACATCATAACCAGAGAAACGAACGCGGTCTTCCTTATCGCGAATGGCAACCATCAGTCGGCCGAGCTTGCTATTCACAATAAAATAGCCCGCGCTCACAACCAGCATCAGTAAAACAGCATTAATAAAGTAGAGGATATAGCGTGCAGAATCAGTACGGATATCCCAACCTAAAAGCGTGCGTAAATCCGTGATGCCGTTAATTCCCCCGGTGTAACCCTGTTGTCCGATAATAAGAATCGTCAGGATCGCGGAGATAGCCTGGGTGATAATAGCGAAGTACACCCCGCCAACGCGGCGTTTAAACATTGCGCTGCCGAGAATCCATGCGCAAATAGTGGGCACGATTAAAATAGCCAGAATTGTCAGACTAAAAGAATGGAATGGCTGCCAGAACGAGGGCAAAGCGGTTAGCTGATTCCAGTCCATAAAATCCGGGATGCCCGGGGTGGTTTGCATTTTTGTTTCCGCTGGCGAGGAAGCTTCCAGCTTGAGAAACATGGCCATACAATAACCGCCGAGGCCAAAAAAGATGCCCTGCCCCAGGCTCAGAATACCGCTGTAGCCCCAACAAAGTACCAGCCCGACGGCAACAAATGCATAAGTCAGGTATTTACCGATCAGGTTTAAACGGAAAAGATCCAGGGTTAGCGGCATGACGATAAAAATAAGGCCTATCACCAGGGCAATACCCAGTAGCGGATAATTTTGCATGCGTTTCATCATAAACTCCTAGCGGCGGACCCGGTTGGCGAAAAGACCTTGCGGACGCAATAGCAGAATGCCGACCACGATCAGTAGCGTAATCACCTTCGCCATTGAACCGCTCAGGAAAAACTCCAGCGTGGATTGCGATTGTGAAATGGCAAATGCGGAGGCGAGCGTGCCGAGCAAACTTTGCGCGCCGCCAAACACCACCACCAGGAAGGTGTCAACGATATACTGCTGGCCAGCCGTTGGACCTGTTGAGCCGATCATGGTAAAGGCGCTTCCGGCGATCCCGGCGATGCCGCACCCAAGTGCGAAGGTTCGACTATCGACCTGAGCCGTATTAATACCCACCGCGCTGGCCATCTGGCGGTTAAGTACCACCGCGCGGACTTTTATTCCCCAGGCGGAGAAATAAATCAGCCAGGCCGTAAAAGCGGTAATAACTACGGTCAGCAGCAGAACAAATACCCCATTAACAGGAATATCAATATTGTCGGCAAACTGATACGACCCCATTAGCCATGAAGGTAAGTCAACGCCGACTTCGCGGGGACCAAATAGCGAACGATAGCACTGCTGTAGAATCAGGCTCAGACCCCATGTCGCCAGCAGCGTGTCGAGGGGGCGTTTATACAGATGCCGTATCAGGATTTTCTCAACGAGCGTACCCAGCAAGGCGGTACACAGGAAAGCAAGGGCAATGGCAACAAAGAAGTAGATGCCGAAGATTGAAGGCAGATAAGCGCTGAAAAACTTACCGGTCAACCATGTGACATAAGCACCCAGGATCATGAACTCGCCATGAGCCATATTAATCACGCCCATCTGGCCAAAAATAATAGCGAGTCCAAGCGACATCAGAACAAACACGGCGAACAGGCTGAGCCCCGAAAACCCCTGCATGACAAAAATGGAAGCCAAATCGGCGAAGTTATAATCGCTGAACATGGAAGTATCCTCGGTGAAGTCAAAGCCCCCCCACGCTATATGGGGGGAAGCGTCGGTTAGTCTTTCGGGAATGGGTTCGGTTCGATAAGTTCTGGCGTCTGATAAATCACGTCGTACTGCCCATCCGCACGAGCGCGACCGATAACCGTTTTGGACCACAGATGATGGTTATCATGGATGCGTACATACCCTTCCGGCGCATCTTTGAACTCAATACCGGGCGAGGCCTTACGAATTTTGTCCACGTCGAACGAGCCAGCTTTCTCAACCGCCGCTTTCCATAACCATGGGCCAAGATAGGCCGCCTGAGTGACATCGCCGATAACCATGTCATTACCCCAGCGCTTTTTAAATGCGGCGACAAAGCTTTTATTTTCCGGATTATCCATACTCTGGAAATACTTCATCGAGGCATAGGCGCCGACGATATTTTCGCCGCCAATACCGCGGATCTCATCTTCCGTGACGGAGATGGTCAGCAGCAGCGGTTTCTCCTGCGTCATATCGATCCCCGCCGCCTTCAATTGCTTATAGAAGGCCACATTCGAACCGCCGACAACAATGGCATAGATAACATCAGGCTTTTTGAGTTTTATTTTGTTAATAACCGAATTGAACTGCGTATTACCGAGTGGGTAATAATCTTCGCCAACGACTTTCAGCCCCAGCTTTTCAATATGGTGACGGGCGATTTTGTTTGCAGTACGCGGCCAAATATAATCAGAGCCAAGCAGGTAGAAGGTTTTTGCATGTTTATTTTTAACTACCCAATCAATGCCGGAGATTATCTGTTGAGTAGCTTCCTGTCCGGTATAAATAACGTTTGGCGATTGCTCAAGCCCTTCGTAAAAGGTTGGGTAATAGAGCATGCCGTTATATTGCTCAAGTACCGGCAGCATGGCTTTGCGGGAAGCCGAAGTCCAGCCGCCGAAGATAGCGGCGACCTTATCACTGACCAGTAACTTACGCGCTTTTTCTGCAAAGGTCGGCCAGTCGCTGGCCCCGTCTTCCTGTACATATTCAATTTTTCTCCCCAGTACCCCTCCGGCAGCGTTAATCTGCTCAATAGCCAGCTTTTCAGCCTGAATCGAGCCGGTTTCACTGATGGCCATCGTGCCTGTGGATGAATGCAGTATCCCGACCTTGACGCTATTGTCGGTGACCGCCAGGCCCGTGGTATTAACCACTGACGTCGCCGGGGCGGCGATGGCCGTATTAGCTGCCATCATCAGGCCGGCAATCGCCAAAAGTTTCGCTTTGAGGCACGCCTGGTGAAACCGGCCTGGGCTCGGTATTTTCATATTGCTATGTGGCTGGGGTAAATCACGAATGTTCATGGTAGCCCTCATAATCGTTATGGTTCATCTCAACTGGGGCTATCATGCGAGAGAGTCCATCAATCCAACAATGCGCGAGGTAACGCAGCGGCTACGTCATTTAACGTATTGGTTAATTCTCATAATCAAGACATGCTCACGTGCGCGATAACAAGAAAATACTAAGACGCGCCTGTGGTTAAGTTCAGCATTTTTATCATTTCAGGAGCAGTGAATGACCGTTCAGCAAAAGGCGTTTAAATCGCGCAGACGCTACAACCAGTGGGTGACCAATCAGACTCTCGAGGATTTTGCGCTCCGCTATACGCCGGTCTCGGCACGACGCTGGAGCGCAAAGCGAGTTGTTATGACAGCGCTCAGCGCAATTACCTTTTTGGCGCTTGAAGCCATTGGCGGCGCGCTGACGTTAACCTATGGATTTAATTATGTGGTGGTGGCGGTTATCTTAGTTAGCATTATTATCTTTGCGCTATCAATGCCGATTGCCATTAATGCCGCAAAAAACGGCCTGGATATTGATTTGCTGACCCGCGGCGCCGGATTTGGCTACCTTGGTTCCACGGTGACCTCGTTAATCTATGCTTCTTTCACCTTTATATTTTTCGCCCTGGAAGCCGCTATTATGGCGATGGCGCTTAATATGCTGTTTGGCCTGCCATTGCACTTTGGTTATCTGATTGGTTCCGTTGTTGTTATTCCCCTCGTCACCTGGGGGTTCACTTTTATTTCCCGTTTTCAGCAGTTCACCCAGTTTTGCTGGCTGGCGCTACAGCTATTACCCTTTATTTTCATTTTAATACGTGAACATCATGTGCTGCAAAACTGGATCGACTTCCCTGGTTTTATTACAGCCCGCGATGGTTCTTTCGATTTCCTTCAGCTCGGCGCCGTCTGTTCCGTACTGCTCTCACTGGTAAGTCAAGTGGGAGAGCAGGTCGATCAGGTTCGTTTTTTACCAAAGCCACAACATCCGGCCCGCTGGAGATGGTATGGCGCAGTAATTGCCGCAGGTCCGGGGTGGGTTGTCATCGGCGCCATCAAGATCCTGCTCGGCTCCTTCCTCGCCGTGCTGGCGTTTAATTACGGACTCGGCGCGGAACTGGCCAGCGAACCCACCCATATGTATCTGGTGGCATTTAGCTATGTCACCCATTCATCATCAACGCTACTGGCATTAACCGGTATTTTTGTGGTGCTCTCCCAGCTCAAAATTAACGTCACCAATGCATATGCCGGCTCGATCGCATGGTCTAATTTTTTCCTGCGCCTGACCCATCGTCATCCAGGGCGCGTCGTGTGGCTGTTTTTTAATGTCGGTATTGCTCTGTTATTGATGGAACTTGGCGTTTATCGCGTATTTGAGGATATCCTGGGCATTTATGCGGTGGCGGCCACATCCTGGCTTGGCAGCGTGGTTGCCGATATCACCTTAAATAAGTGGCTTAAATTACGACCAGCGGAAATAGAGTTTCGCCGGGCCTATCTCTACGATATCAATCCTGTCGGCATCGGTTCGATGACGCTCGCCATGCTCTGCGGTCTCTCAGCCTGGATGGGATGGCTTGGTCATCCTCTACAGGTTTTTGCCTCAATGTTATCGTTGTGTCTGACGTTTATCACCGCCCCCTTCATCGCCTGGCTGACTCGCGGACGTTACTATTTTTCCCGGACGCCGGTGCAGGTCACGGCAACGGAATGCTGTGTCTGCGGTAATTATTTTGAAAAACCAGAGATGAGCTATTGTCCTTTTTATCAGGGCAGTATTTGCTCACTATGTTGTTCTCTCGATGTCCAGTGCAACGATACTTGCAAACCTCATGCGCGCTATACGGAACAGGCTTCAAAGCTTATCGGGATATTTATTAAAGAAAAATCATTACGCAAAATTGATCCCAGAGTGTGGAGTTTTATCAGCATTTTGCTGTTATTCAGTTCCGTCATCGGTCTGCTTTTGATGCTGGTTTTCGCTCAGATGCGCGATGAATTCGGCAGCGAGCAGGACCTTCTCGCCGCGGCGTTATGGAAAGTTTTTTTTATCCTGCTTATCGTAACCGGCGTCACCACCTGGCTATTTGTCCTGACAAATAAAAGTCGCCAGATTGCGCAAGAGGAATTGCGCCTGCAAAGCGACCGTCTGATGAAAGAAATTATTGCCCATGAAGCGACGGACCGGCAATTGCAGCAGGCAAAGGAAGATGCCGACGATGCTAATCAGGCCAAAAGCCGCTATCTCACCGGGATTACTCATGAACTCAGAACGCCGCTCAATGCGATGCTGGGTTATGCGCAATTACTCGAACGTGCTGATGATATCCCTCCAGCCCGGCAGCGCGGTATCGGTATTATGCGCAGAAGCGGCGAGCATCTGGCTAATCTAATTGAGGGATTACTGGATATTTCGAAAATTGAAGCGGGAAAATTAGAAATATATCGTGAAGAAGTGCGCATTGGCGATTTGGTGCAGCAACTGGTCGCCATGTTTGAACAACAGGCCAGCGATAAAGGACTGACATTTCACTACAACGCCCCACACTGGCTGCCCGAGGCGGTGATGACGGATGAGAAACGCCTCCGGCAAATTCTTATCAATCTGCTTTCTAATGCGGTTAAATTCACGGACAGAGGCAGTGTAACCCTCGATTTCCAGTATCGTAGCGAGGTGGCGTTTTTCTCGGTTCACGATACCGGCATCGGCATCGCCCCTGAGAACCTGGAACGCATCTTTAAGCCTTTCGAACGCGTATCCGGCGATAGTCGTCGGATCGGGACGGGCCTTGGGCTGACGATTACCCGGCTTCTGACTTATATCATGGGTGGCGATCTCCAGGTGGAAAGCATCCGTGGCGAAGGCACAACGTTTAAACTCACCCTGATGCTGCCAAGCTATAGCGGGGATGCCTACCAACCCGCCGAGCCTGCGGTAATCACCGGATATCCAGGCAAGCGACACACCCTGCTGGTAGTTGACGATGATGAATCCCATCGGCAGCTGATGATGGATTTACTCACGCCCATAGGCTTCACGCTGCTAACAGCCGAAAATGGTCATGTCGCGCTACATTTAGCCCGGCAAAATCATATCGACCTTCTTCTTCTGGATGTTGCAATGCCTGAAATGTCGGGGTGGGAACTGCTACGTCAGTTACGTAATAAGGGACAATTAGCGCCGGTAATTATGATTTCTGCGGAAGCGGATGAGGGTAAATGCCGCCACTTCACTGGCGAAGGGGAAGTTCGCTACCTGGTTAAACCGCTGCGTTTCCCTTTACTACTGGAGAACATCGGTGAAATATTGCATCTCCAGTGGCGCACGGAATGTCAGCCGCCAAAGCAGCCGGAAATACATGAACCACGCTCGCAGCTTACCCGTGTCCAGATTGAGTCGTTAAAAGAGATGGCCAGATTGGGTTATGTGAGAGGGTTTCGTGAACTGCTGGACAAACATATTTCCGCTAACCAGATCAGCAAAGCCGAGGGCGAAAAATTTGCCGAGTTGCTGAGGCGCTTTCGATTCAAAGAGATAGTCGAGAGTCTTGAACGCCCGGAGGGAGAGAAAAATGGCAATAGCAAAGCCGACGGTACTTATCGTCGATGATGATATCAACACGGTAAGTATGTTGAATGACACGCTTGATGAAGCCGGTTTTACCGTTCTGGTCGCTCTGGAGGGTAATCAAGCCCTTTCGATAACCAGCCAGATAACCCCGGATATCATTCTGCTTGATGCCGTAATGCCGCATCTGGATGGGTTTTCAACCAGTAAGCGCCTGCGGCAAAATCCGGGGCTGCGGCATACCCCGATTATTTTCATGACAGGCCTGAGTGATACGCAGAATATCGTTGATGCATTTGATGCCGGGGTGGTCGATTACGTAATTAAGCCGATACGCACGGAAGAGCTGGTTGTCAGAATGCGTACCCACTTGCGGAACTCAAAATTAACGGTCAGTGCCTATAGCGCGATGGATTCCGTTGGCCAGACCTTATGTGTTTTTAGCAAAGAGGGGCAACTACGCTGGGCCACGCCCAATGCATGGCAACTGATGAAAAACTTCAGCGATACCGGGTATGAACCCAATAAAAAAATAGTAAACCGGATCATCGGTTGGCTGAACAATACGGAAGGTTTAAAAATACCCTTAGATCTTTCATCGCAAGGCATCGCTCTGAAATTCTATCTTTCACGCCGGACCGCTGAAGGAGAAAGTTTGCTACGTATTGAAGAGATCAAAGGACATGAAGAAGTCGAAGCGGTGAAACGCCTGAAAAACAACCTAGGGCTGACGCAACGAGAAGCCGAAGTCCTCCTGTGGATTGCCAGGGGAAAAACAAACCGCGAAATTGGCGATATTTTAAACCTTAGCCCCAGAACCGTGAATAAACACCTTGAAATTGTATTTCCAAAGCTGAGTGTGGACAATCGCACCGCAGCGGCAGCGTTGGCAATAAATTCGCTATATGCCAGGGAGAAAATGTAGCGACAATGAGGCGTATTCGCGCAGACCTGCCCTGACATTTTTATCAGGCAGAACTGGCACCCTCATGTCCACGTCTCCGTCACCTGTGGCGGTATCGATGAGCACGGGAAGTGGAAGAAAATCAGCTTCCGTAAGGATGCCATGCGCGCCCGCTGGATGTGGAATATCCGCCAGCTTCTGCTGAGCGTCTGGTTCGAAGGCGTGGCCCTGCCGCTGTCCCTGTCACATATCACCACCGAATCACAATGGCGCAGTCTGATACTGACGGCCGGAGGCGACTACTGGCACGTCTACATGTCAAAAAAGACGGACGGTGGCAAAAACACCGTGAAATACCTGGGGCGTTACCTGAAAAAGCCGCCGATAGCGGGCTCCCGGCTGGCGCACTACGCCGGAAGTGCCACGCTGAGCTTTCGCTACCACGACCACAACACGGGCGAGCTGGCCACAGAGACGCTGACGCAGAGGGACATCGTGGCGCGCCTGAAACAGCACATCCCGGAGAAGTTCTTCCGTAAGCGTACAGCGAGTGACCTGCCCCCAGGATTAGATACAACCGTCAGTTAGTAAGGTCGGTTTGTTTACCTTCACATTTTACATTTCGCCACCGTGCTGCAAACTCTGATGGCGTCTGATAATTCAGTGCTGAATGTGGACGACACTCGTTATAATCCTGCCGCCAGTCATTAATGATTTTCCTTGCGTGAACGATATCGCTGAACCAGTGCTCATTCAGGCATTCATCGCGAAATCGTCCGTTAAAGCTCTCAATAAATCCGTTCTGCGTTGGCTTGCCCGGCTGGATTAAGCGCAACTCAACACCATGCTCAAAAGCCCATTGATCCAGTGCGCGGCAAGTGAACTCCGGCCCCTGGTCAGTTCTTATCGTCGCCGGATAGCCTCGGAACAGTGCAATGCTGTCCAGAATACGCGTGATCTGAGGCTTTGTTGAATAAATCAGCTTCAGGACGAGTGACTCTGTAACTGACCGGGTTTTCAGGCAATACGCACGCTTTCTGGCATACCAGCCTTCGTTATTTTATTCAGCGCACGCACCATGCCCAAAGCCTCTACTACCTGACCATCGTAATCACACAGCGTCAGTGAACCTCCGAACAGTTGCTTTACCCTGTACATGGCCGTCTCCGCTATCGAGCGACGGTTGTAATCTGTTGTCCATTTCCACCGGGCATTACTCCCGGTCAGCCGCTGATTCGCTACTGCACGGTTACGGTCTGCGTACTCTACGGGCCAGTAACCCGCTCCTTTTCGGGGCGGGATGAGGGCACTGATTTTCTTGCGCCGCAGTTCATCGTGACAGAGTCGGGTGTCGTAAGCGCCGTCTGCTGCGGCTGCCCTGATTTTTCTGTGTGTCTGCCGGATAAGACCCGGGAAAGCTTCTGAGTCCGTGACGTTGTTCAGAGACAGGTCCGCGCAGATGACTTCATGTGTTCTGCTGTCAACGGCCAGATGCAGCTTCCGCCAGGTACGACGGCGCTCTTTGCCGTGATTTTTGACTTTCCATTTGCCTTCACCAAAAACCTTCAGCCCGGTGGAATCAATCACCAGGTGTGCGATTTCACCCCGGGTGGGTGTTTTGAAACAGACATTAACCGACTTTGCCCGCTTGCTGACACTGCTGTAATCCGGGCAGCGCAACGGAACGTTCATCAGGGCAAAAATGGAATCAATAAAACCCTGCGCAGCCCGCAGGGTCAGCCGGAACAGGCGTTTAATCATCAGGACGGTGGTGATGGCAAGGTCAGAATAGCGCTGAGGTCTTCCCCGTGATGAAGGCGTTGCCGACTCATACCAGGCATGAATCGCTTCATCGTCCAGCCAGAAAGTGAGGGAGCCACGGTTGATGAGGGCTTTGTTGTAGGTGGGCCAGTTGGTGATTTTGAACTTTTGCTTTGCCACGGAACGGTCTGTGTTGTCGGGAGGATGCGTGATCTGATCCTTCAACTCAGCAAAAGTTCGATTTATTCAACAAAGCCGTTTGACCGTATCATTCTTAGCCAAATGCGCTAAGGCTAAAATTTAGTATGAGTAGTGATAAGCACTTTTCCTCAACAGGAAAATATCAACCTCCGTTTGCTTAATGAAGGTCTGCTTATCGCTCACAACTGCCCGTCATGCCAGCTCAAAAAACAGGCTTAACGTAGGATATTTAATGAGATGGTCACTCCCTCCTTCCCAGTACTATGCTGAGGACAGGCTTTCATTCGGAGAACCATCATGGAAAACATTGCG
>NZ_JAIFJY010000033.1:0-27936 GCF_051835185.1 Klebsiella sp. K5-306 | reverse complement strand
GGTCTGACGGCGCTTAGTGCTGAATTCACTATCGGCGAAGGTGAGTTGATGGCTCATGATGTCCCTCTGGGATGCGCTCCGGATGAATATGATGATCTCATATCAGGAACTTGTTCGCACCTTCCTTAGCGCTATTTGCGGTTATCACTTTGATTATGTCAAAATCGATAAAGATTTTTTCTGGCATTTAATGCATAAAGAGTTTGGTCGGCCATTAATGGATGCGCTGGTCACGTTCCTTTCCCGTAACCACCATAACGTGATTATTGAGGGCGTAGAAAGCGAAGCGCATAAGAAATGGTTACAGGGTATGGAGTGGTTTGCTATTCAGGGCCATTACTGGCAGGAAGTCAGCATTGAACAACTGGTCCAGGAAAAGATCGCAGTTTAAAAAAATGCCGGAAAATTCCGGCATCAATATTATCCCTCGGGCCATCCCACCGGCGACTCAATTATAAACCAGCTCCCAGGTCGCCCAACTGGTCAACGGACCGCTGGTGGCTTTTTCCGGCGCTGGCGTCACGTAGCCAATGTAATAAGTAAATACGCCGCCATCTACCGCCTTTTCTACCAGCGGTACGCGGTTTTGTTGAGGATCGGCCGGAACAATTTTATTGCTTTTATCCAACGTATTATCGTCGTTGGTTGAGAGCGCGAGGAAGATATGGCTGGCCCCGTCCGCTCGCGTATTCGCCAGATAACCGGCATTTTCATTGCTGACCGCCTTGACCATATATCCATCAACCCAGCGTACGCTGACCAGGCGGATCTCATCTTTATCGGCCGCGCCGCCGTCGTACCGTAGCTGGCAGTTAGAGAGCTCCAGGGTAAAGGGCTGCGGTTTCATAAATGCGCCGGCGCCGCGATCGTGCACTTCCGCCAGGCTGACCGGCGCCAGCCAGACGCTGCCGCTCCCCGCGTTGTGACCGCCGTTGAGCGCCACGCTACAGGAAATATCGGTCACTCGTCCGGCAAAATCCACCCGCCCGCGATCGTAATTGGTTTCGAAACCCCACGCCGTTGAGGCCATCAGCGCCCCGCTTATCAGGGTCAGCTGAATGAGTCGTTTGCTAATTTTGAATCGTGCTGCATCACTCATACCCGCCTCCCGAATTAATCGTACGTCAGGTTAAAGATCATGTGCGACTCCACCTCACCGGTACTGGTGGTCGGCGCATATTGATAGAAACGCGCATGCAGAGGCAGGGTGATATAGCGGGTCTCCTGCGTGCGCAGCGTACCGACGCTGTACTTTTTGTTGAACTCCAGCGGCACGCCATCTTTCAAAACCTGAATACCAATCCCTTTCGCCAGCGAGCTACCGGATTTTTCATTCAGCAGCGCGCCTCGGGCGTTCGTGGTGCCGGTCGCCAGCGTACCGGAAAATGAGGTCTGGATATTGGCATACCCCGACTCGCTTAATCCGCCGCTGCACTGCAGCTCAATATTAAAATCCTTACCTCCGGCGGTAGTGCCGACGCCGTTAAGATCGCTGCGCTTAATGGTGCCAACATCAACGTTCATATTTTTGCCGCTCAGGATAGTGCATGAGGGCGACACCACGGTGATCGCGTTGGCGCTCAGGTACGTCACCAGAATCGGGTTGTTACCGTTCTCCCAGTCATAAGAGGTATATTTCCCCGCCGCCAGAGTACCGCTCCCGGTCACGCTGGCAGTTTTAATCACTTCCAGCGTAAAGCGTGAGCCTTCCAGCGAGTAATTCGTGGTCCTGCTGGCGTAGCTCGAGTAAACATCCGGGTAGATAATATTCACCGTCGCCCCGCCGCGGCTAAAGCGCAGGCCGATACCGGGCACGTTGGTAGAGTAAATTTTATTTCCCAGATCCGTCGCGCCGGTGGAAACGATTTTGGCCGCAAAGCGGTTATTGCCGCTGCTGCAGCTATAGCTGGCCCCGCCCGGCGCCGACATAGTCCAGTTACGGGAAACGATCACCGATCCTACCGGCAGGTCCGGTGGAACCACCACCCTCCCCACCACCATGTCGAGGTTAACGGTCGGCTGCGACAGACGCGTACAGTACGCCCATGCCGACGTGGTTCCCATCGCCATTAAGCCAATAAAAAGCGTCAGTTTTTTCATTAGCGACATAGCGTTTCCTTTGTTTTTTGCTGACTTAACTCTACCGAACACTGTCCACCGCTCCATTTGACCGTAGCCTGCGGCGCGCTGGCGTCGCTGATAAACATCATGCTGCCCTGGCCCACCACGCCAATCTCTTTCCCGGATGGGGCATATATCGTGGCGGCGAACGGTAACGGCAGGCCGTTTGCCTGGCGCGCCTGCAGAGTGATGTTGTTCTGCACCGTGGTATCGAAAGAGACCTTAACCACGCTCCCTTCCCACGGCACGACCTGCGCCACGGTACTGCCGAAGGCGACGTCGTCGCTGCTGCCTTTGGGATCAATTTCAACCGAGTTAATCCGGTAAGGCCGCAGATACGGCAGGATGGCATAGCCGTTGCTGTCGATGCGGGTCCCCGGCGAACCGGGCAGCATCGCGCCTGCGGCATCTTTTGCTTCAATCAGCGCCATCGTGGTGCCGCTTTCCGGCGAGAACACGACGCCATGCCGATGAGCAATTAGCGTTCCGCTGGCGCCCACGCCGCTCTGGCGATACCCTTCGCCCTGGCTATAGCTGCCGTTCAGCGTGGTCCACGGGGTACGGTAGCTGCCGTTCAGCGCCACGTCGTGCTGGCCGCCGGTCGAGGTCGTTGTCGACACGCCGTAGTTGAGGTTATTTTCGCTATCCAGCGAACCGTTGACCCCAATCTGCGAGCTGGCGAAGCGCGAGTTATTAAACGAGGTGTTTGACGTCAGGTTAGCCGTACGGTTTTCGCCGAACCATAGCGGGTAGCTAAAGTTGAGTGAAACGCGATCGTCACGACGGTGGCCGGAGCTATCCGGGGTATAGACGCGCTGGGCGCTGACCGACCACGAGAGCCGACCGTACATGTTGTTGTAACTAAACTGGTACTGCTTTTCCGTTCCCGAACGGTTCCAGTAATCCGCCACCCGACCGCTAAGGTAAAAACCGCCCCAGCCGTCCGGCAGGTTCTGGTTAACGGTAAACGTCATCCCGTTTTTCTGCCGCCATACGGTGTAGCTGCTGCGGTGGTTCTTTTCCTGATCGACGGCGTACAGCGCGTCGTTCAGGTTGTAGTAGCCTTTGGTGGAGTAGCGATACGCCGCCAGCACGATACTGGTCTGGGTTTCGGTAAACATACGGTTAAAGGTGGCGCGATAGCTCTGCCCCTGCTCGTCAAGGGTATCGCTCTTCAGCCGCGAGTGGGTAACGTCGAAGGAGAGCGCGCCGATGCCGGTATTCATCCCGGTTCCCAGCAGGAAGGCCTGATAGTCATCAAAGCCGGTGACGCCGGTATAGCCGGTGAACAGGTTATTCAAACCGTGTTGAAAGGTTCCCTGGTAAAGCATCGGTTTATTACGCAGGGAGCTATCGTCGACCTTACCGGCAGAAAGCGCATAGCGGGTCATTCCCGGACGCAGCAGCTGCGCCACTGAGGCGTAAGGCACGCTGAATACCTCAACCGAACCGTCGGCCTCTTTTACCGATACTTCAAGATCGCTACCGTAGCCGGAAGGATAGACATCCTGCAGGGTAAACGGCCCCGGCGGTACCGTGGTCTGATAGATAATATTGCTGCCCTGGCGCACCGTCACCAGGGCATTGCTTTGCGCTACGCCGCGAATTTCGGGAGCGTAAGAGCGCATGCCGTCCGGGAACATATTGTCATCGGTCGCCAGGTTGACCCCGCGCAGGCCAATCGTGTCGAAGAACTCGCCGCTGGTAAAAATCTGCCCGCCGCTGACTATCGAATTAATCTGCGGAACAGGACGCTGCAGCCAGGTCTGGTTGCTGTTCCAGTGAGCTTTCCCCTGCTGCTGCTGCCAGTTCAGGTTACCGATATGCTTGAGCAGCCAGCCGTCCCACGACAGGCCCGCGTTAACGCCAAGGTACGCGCTGCTGTTATCAGAGCCGTTGTTCGACGACGTGTGGCTATTCCAGGCGTTCGCCATCCAGCCTAAATTCAGCGCCGCAACGCCTTTATCCCAGAACTCCGGGCTGACAAAGTTTTTCAGGCGCTGATCTTCATAGATTTGCGGTACGGAAATATCCAGTCGCAGAGAGGACTGAATCAGCGTGTCTTTAACATTATCTTCGTTACGCCACTCCTGCAGGCGTCCGCAGAATCCCTCTTTTTCGCTGAGCTGCGGGTTAAACTTTTCCGGCGAGATCCCGTACTGCATCAGCATCGCTTTGGTGTAGCAGACGCCCATTTTGCCATCTTTACCGGCGGTGATTTTCAGGTCGTAGCGCCCTTTCCATTCGCCGTTGGTATACACATCAAGGGAATAGACGCCCTCGCTGATAGCGCTGGTCGAGAAGCGCGACAGGTCGACCTTTTCGCGACTACCGACGATAAAACCATCGTTAAACTGATAGACCGTTCCCGGGTTTTCCTGTCCGCTGGAAAATGGCGGCAAGCAGCACAGCGCAACCGCAATCGCCGTGCTTAATCTTCCCGGGCAGATTGACCTCTGCTTCATGATCGTTTCCCTTATTTGACGGTAACTTTCACTGCGACGTCTGCGCCATAATCATTAATATTGTTAACGGTCAGGGTCTCACCTTTGCTCACCGCAGAAGAGAGGGCGATGGTCTGACTGGACTGCGGGGCAAGCATGACCGTTTTGCTATTCAGCGCTTTGCCGCCGTTACGGGAGATACGGCTTACGGTGATATAAAAGGGCGTTGGATTACCGATCGACAGGCTGCTGCCGTTAGCGGAGAGCGCTAATTTGTCTGCCGCCGCGTCGCGATTGCCTAAACCGGCAGGACGATAAATAAACTTAAAGCGCGAACGAATCGCCAGCTGCAGAATATTCTGTCCTTCATTTTTCTGGCTGGCCTCGACCGGCGGTATTTCCAGAAGATTCAGCCACCATAGCGTCTCTTTATCTTTAGCCAGTCCCGCATTGCTGCCGAGCTTAATACGCAGGGTCTGGCCGCTTTTCGCATCAACGCGGGAAATAGGCGGCGTGATAATAAATGGTGTGGTAATGGTATCCGGCGTCGCATCGGCATTACCGTTGTCCAGCCAGGCCTGCGCCAGCGCCGGACGGTCGGCGGTGTTAGAGAGCTGCACCGTTATTTCTTTTTCATTTCCTGGGTAAATAAAACGGGTGCCGTTAACAATAATATTGTTGGCATGGGCCGCAAAACTAAAAATGAAACAGAAAAAAAGGGCAATACGCTTCATGCTGACCTCAGAATAAAAAATAAGCGGCAGCAGTGGCCGCTTTATTATTGTTGTATACCCTGAATAATTCGAATTGCAGAAAGGCGGCAAGAGCGTGACAAATGCGTTCCCGACGAATTTGTCCAGCCGAAGGCTGGCCTTCGCTGAGAGGCAGGAGCCTCTCATTAATCCCCGGGAGCTTCCTCCAGTAAGTGACTGGGATGAGCGAGCGTCGCCAGCGCCTGTGCTATTCGAAAGATTGCGGATATAAACCGCCCCGGCACGAGGCGGCTTTATCTCTCAGTCGATATTACTGATAAGTAATTTCGTAAGTCGCGTAGCTGTTAACTACACCGGTGGTGACAGTCGTCGGGGTGCTGGTAGCGTAGCCAACGTAGTAAGTGAAGCGCGCGCCGTCCTGAACGGCAGAAGCATCGCCGGTCGCTTTAGGCTGGGTGGCATCACCCGGGATGATTTTGTTGGTCAGCGCGGTCGCGTTGTCGGTGGACAGAACCAGCTGGATATTCTGCGCGCCAGCGGCTTCGGTGTTCGCCAGGTAGCCCTGCTGCTTAGCAGTAGCGCCGGCCAGCAGGTTACCGCCAGTCCAGTTCACGCCCAGTTTGCTCACATCGTCCTGTTTGGTACCGTCAGCGGCCTGGCAGTCAGACACATCGATAGTGAAAGATTTCGGTTTCAGATAGGTATCCGCAGCGGCGGCTTTAACTTCAGTTAAAGTCACCGGTGACAGATAAACGTTTGCATCGCTGCCCTGGCCATTTACGGAAACAGTACAAGATACATCGGTAACTTTACCGAAGAAATTAACCTGACCGCCGCCTACATTGGTATCAGCAGCATTTGCTGCAGCCATACCAAAAAACGCAGTCGCCATTGCAGCAGAGAGAAGAACCTTTTTCATTGCCATTTCCTTGTCAGAGTGAATTAAGTATCGATGAGCAAACAGTTAATTCGCACAAAAGTCAGAAGCGATTTGCGATGCTCACTTGTGCAACTGTTAATAGAAACTTCGACTGACCGGAAGCCGCAATATTTAAGGCGTCAGGAACGAATTCTAATAAAGAAATCGTCAAGGCTGTCGGCGTCAAAGAATGCTATTTTTCGCTGACAAATATACATATGTTCACGAGCTGTTAATCAATGTAACAGATAGCTGACAACTATTAATGATTCAGGATTGATAGCAAGAAACAAAGTTATTGTTATTTACACGGAAGGGGAAAAGACGATATAGAATTAACAATATAGCAACCTATATTGGCATAAAAACTATTCCCCCCCTGTCAGAACACTCTTAATCACTCGCTGATCGGGTATTTTTCGCCAGCTGAAAATGCTGATGTAGCGCTCGCCATCCTGCTGACGTAATCGTCACTTCGCGGAATCCCGGGGTAGTGGTAAACCAGCCTTTCTGCAGACCGTGCTGCAGCAGCGCCGCGCCTGCCGCCCCACCGAGATGAAAGCGACGTTCGCTCCAGTCAAGGCAGCCGCAGCACGCTTTGCGCCGGGAGCCGCTCTTCGTCATTATCCCCAGGCGCGCAAACTGCGCTTCGCCGACGGGCGTCAGAGCAGTGCCATCAGGCGCTATCCACGCTTCGCGCAGCAGAAAATCATACAGTGATACCGCCACTTCGCCGGCCAGATGATCGTAACAGGTACGCGCGACGCGTAAATTAACCGGCGTTGCGGTGGACAGCGCCACCGCACGCTTGCCGGCCATGGTCATCATATTTTCCAGCAATCCGGCAACATCGCTACCGGCGAGGCGGTAGTAGCGATGGCGGCCCTGGGCAAGGCACATCAGCAAACCGCTGCTGACCAGCCGGCTAAGATGCGCGCTGGCGGTGGAGGGGGAAATGTCGGCCACGGTGGAAAGCTCGGTAGCCGTCCACGCCCGGCCATCCATCAAGGCGCAAAGTATCTTCAACCGCGAGGCATCCGCCATTGCCGACGCCACTGCCGCCATCGCCAGGGCCAGCGATTCATCGTCTTCAATCCGCTCAACAGGTTTTAACATAGCGCCTCGCTTATTTTCCCAACGGCAAACTGCCGCCATATTACGTTAATCGGCATGTTGAGAACGATATTCGCGCAGCACCCGGGCAACCCGAATTTGATAGCAGGCGAAGATGCTCTCCCGTCCCTCTTTCTGCGCAGCCTGATGGCAAAGGTTGCGCCTCCACGCCAGTACCGCATCTTCATCCCGCCACCAGGAGAGCGACAGAATTTTGCCTGCCGCAGTCAGGCTTTGAAAACGCTCAATGGCAATAAAACCGTCAATATCGCTCAGCAGCGGCTTCAGCTCCGCCGCCAGCGTTAAGTAGCGCTCCTGGCTCGCCGGGGTAACCTCAGCTTCAAAGAGTACTGCAATCATATCGTCGTCCTCACGCAATCAGTGTGAAGGCCAGGGTATCTTCTTTGCCGGGCTCAATGCTTCGCTGATGGGCGAAGTATGATGGCTTTTATTGCGTAAAAAACGCCCTACATATTCACAAAAGCAATAGTTAATAACCTGAAGAAAGCTAATCGCGCCTCTTTTGAAACTATTTTCTAAGGCCTGAAACAGGTCTCAAAAGAGAGCATCCATATGTTTTTATTGAAAATAAAAAAACAAAATCAGGTAATTCATCATCATACCGTCACAAAAGTGTGATCTAAATCGCACTTTTTGCAACGCGCGTTATAGTTAGCAGACTTATTATAAGTCCATCGAAAGCAACCACGCTTTCCACCATAAAAGTTAAAAGGATAAACACCATGAAAAACGTAAAATTACTTGCCGCTGCCGGTATGCTGTCTCTGGTCTCTTTTGCTAGCTTCGCTCAGCCTGTTAGCGTAACCGCAGATACTCTGGACAACGCCGAAGCCAAAATCGCTGCCATTGCTAAAGACCAGGGTGAGTCTTACCACATTACCGAAGCTTATACCGGTAACCAGGTACATATGACCGCCGAGCTGTCTAAATAATCGAATGGTTGCAGAGGGAGCTGCCGGACAGGTCGCCTGAAGGCGGCTGGTCTGGCTCCCGCCACATAATAAGCACCCAGCAATGTCGAGCCCCTTGATGGGGCTTTTTTGTTTTTGGCGAACAGTGAACCCGCAGCCCGGTTTGTGGGTTCACCGCCGTCTGCGGTGCAGTAGCCCGGACAGATGCGCAGCATCGCCTCCGGGAAATTTGGCCACTCTGCGCGCTGCCCCCGGGGGCGGCGCTTGACGCGCCTTGCCCGGGCTACAGGTTCATCGCCGTCTGCGGGCCGGTAGCCCGGACAGATGCGCAGCATCGCCTCCGGGATTTACCGACCCGCTGCAGCTCTCTTATTCGATAACGCGCGCTGAATCGACAGCACGCTGAATAGCACAATCACCAATCCCGCCAGCGCCAGCCCCTCAATTTTTTGTCCGAGGAAAATCCAGCCTAATAGTACCGCTGTCACCGGACTCAGCAGGCTCATTGCCGATACCGCTACCGGAGAAAGACGGCCAATACCGCGGAACCAGAGGCCATACGCGAGCATTGCCCCGGCAACGCACAGCCACAAATAACCCGCCGCCTGAGTCAGCGTTACCTGATGCAGCGGCGGATCGACCAGTAACGCAATCGGCGCCAGTACAATACCGCCAATCAGCAGCTGCCAGCCTGTCAGGGCAATAACCGGCAAGGCGATCGCCCAGCGCCGCGACAGCCAGGTCCCAAGCGCCATACTCATCGCCCCCAGAAACGCCGCGCCGATCCCAAGCGGATCGAGCGTCATTTGCGGCGATAGCAGCAACATCGCCATTCCCACGATCCCCGTCATTGCTGATAGCACCGCGAGCCAGGGCGATCGCTGACGATCGACGCACCATGCCAGCAGCATCACCAGCAGCGGCTGGATAGCGCCAATCACCGCCGCCAGTCCGCCCGGCAGCCGATAAGCGGCAATAAACAGCAGCGCCTGGAACGCGCCGATATTCAGGATCCCGGTGACAATCAGCTTCCACCACTCGCCGCGCAGCGGAAGGCGACGGCTCCAGATCAGCAGGGCGATCCCGGCCGGCAGCACCCGCAGCAGCGCGGCGATAAACGGTCTATCGGGCGGCAGGAACTGCGAGGTGACAATATAGGTGCTGCCCCAGATGGCGGGCGCCAGCGCGGTTAAGAATAGATCTACAACAAGGTTGCGCGAAACAAAGGCCATGATTTTATCTTCATATCAAGGTAAATTATGGCCTAAGTATGTATCGATATTTATCTTGATATCAAGACAAGTAGGCATTAATGGACAAATCACCGCAGACCGACGCCGTGGATCGCATTCTTGAACAGTGGAAACGGGAACGCCCCGATCTCGATTGCACTCCAATGGGACCGTTCGGTCGTCTGAAGCGCTGCGCACTGCTGCTGGAACCGCGCATTGAAGCGGCTTTTCTTCGCCATGATTTAGTGCGCTGGGAGTTTGACATGCTGGCGACTTTGCGACGGGCGGGCGATCCGTTCGTGCTGTCGCCAACCCAGCTCTTTTCAACGTTAATGATCACCTCCGGCACCATGACCCATCGTCTTAAGGCGCTGGAAAAACGAGGGTTTATTCGCCGCCTGCCAAACCCGGACGATGCGCGCAGCATGCTGGTCGCGCTGACGCCTGAGGGGCGGAAGTTAATCGACAGGGCGGTAGAGAGCCACGTGGAAAATGAGCGGCAGCTGCTGGATGGCCTTTCTGCGGGGCAGCGCCAGCAGCTTGATGAAGCGCTGACGGTGTTTATGCGTCTGCTGGAAAAAGAGTAATACCACTCTGCTTTGACAGAATGCTCATACTGCTGCCGGCTCACCTTTGATGACGCATCACCGTTATTTCCCCGGAGGCGATGCTACGCATCTGTCCGGGCTGCGGTTACCCATTACCGAGCGGAAAAGGGCGATCCTGCACGACCGTCTTCATGACCAATGTCGAACGTAAATGCTGCACGCCGGGCATTGCGGAGAGTTTATCATCGTACAGCTTCTGGAAGGCCGGAAGATCGCGCGTCACCACATGCATCAGATAGTCCGGATCGCCAAACAGACGCTGCGCCAGCACGATTTGCGGGATCTCTTCGACCGCTTCCTCAAACGCGCTTACCGCTTTTTTGTCCCCCTCTTTTAGCGTCGCGAAGACGATGGCCAAAAAGTTGAAGCCCATTTTAGCCGGATCAAGGTTGGCCCGATAGCCGGTAATCACCCCCTCCTGCTCCAGCGTGCGCAGCCGGCGATGACAGGGCGAAAGACTGAGATTCACCCGTTCGGCCAGCTCGGTTATCGATAGTCGCCCGTCGGCCTGCAGCTCAGCAAGAATTTTTCGATCGATGCTATCCATTTGGAATATTTTCCCTCAGATTTCCCTTCCAGAGCATAACATTGAAAGCTCATTGCGCAATAAACCCGATATTCTTTTCCTCAAATAATCGCCGCTTTACGAGGGAAAACGATGAGAAACTGCCATCAACACGCAGGGGTGCGCTGGCCATGGAAATGAGCTTTATCGCCAGCTTTTGGCTGGTTTCCTTTCTGCTGATCATCACGCCGGGGGCTGACTGGGCCTACACCATCAGCGCAGGGATCAACGGGCGGCGCGTGATACCCGCCGTCGCCGGACTAATGTCCGGTCACCTGCTGGCCACGCTGATCGTCGTCGCCGGAATCGGCGTGTTAATCGCCGGCCACCCGCTGGCGCTATCGACGATTACCCTGCTGGGCGCGGGCTATCTGATGTGGCTGGGGATCGCTATTTTGCGCCATCCGCCAACGCCAGGCACACAGCAATACAGCGCGGATAGCTGGAATCGCTGGGCGATTAAGGGGCTATGCATTAGCGGCCTCAATCCAAAAGTCTTTCTTCTGTTTCTGGCCCTGCTGCCGCAGTTTACCGACCCCCAGGGAAGCTGGTCGGTCGCGCAGCAGATGTCGGCGCTGGGCGGTATTCACCTTATCACCTGCACGCTGGTCTATTTACTGGTCGGCTACGGCGCCAAAGCGCTGTTAGCGACCCGGCCTCAAATCGCGCAAAAGGTCAGCATCGCTTCGGGGGTGATGATGGTCGCCATAGCCGCCCTGCTGTTTCTGGAGCAGCTGAGGTAGCCTGCCATATAAGGCGCGAGCGCGTGTCCTGTTCGCGCCACGGCATTATTACGGCAAAAACGCATTGCTGTACGGTTATTTTGCATTCGTCATCACCCCACTCTAAATTAGCCAATGCGCATCTCTCGCTTCCTTATCAGCCAGATTTTTTGGCTACGCAACCCTCCGATATACCCCCCTCTTAGCGGCAGTTAAGGTTTATCTCATATGAAATAAAACAATTCTTAACGCTCCCCACAATTGTTGCGCTTCCTGTTTTCCCTATTCATAAGATGGTTTTTGCAGTATGGTTAACATTATTAGAAGTTATATACTGCTGCCTACCCAGTTAAGGAGAAAAAGAATGAGCAGGATATGGGCCCTACCCCAAACCGCAACGCCGAATATATATATAAAAATAAGAACTGCCTGTCCAAAAGAAGTCATATCGCTTAAATATTGCCAGCAGCAGCAATAAATAATGCACATGCAGCCGAATCTTATCATTATCTTATGATGGCCAAAAAGTGCGCTCGCCGGCTGTATAATAAAGGGAACTCAATGAAAAGCAATGCTATTTTAAAAAAAAGGAACTTCCTGACTCACAATGAAATAGAGTCATTGCTCAAAGCGGCCAACAGTGGTGCACATGCCACGCGCAATTATTGCCTGACATTATTGTGTTTTATTCACGGATTACGCGCCAGTGAAATATGCCGCCTGCAAATTTCCGATATCGACCTTAGTTCTAAATGTATCTATATTCACCGGCTTAAGAATGGATTTTCGACAACGCATCCTTTGCTAAATAAAGAAATCCGCGCATTAAAAAACTGGCTACAGGTCCGCGCCTCGTACCCGCAGTCCGACAGCGAATGGTTATTTCTCTCACGAAAAGGTAATCCTTTGTCTCGCCAGCAGTTTTATCAGATTATTTCCGCCTCTGGTGATAATGCCGGGCTATCGCTCGAAATTCATCCGCATATGCTCCGTCATTCATGCGGCTTCGCCCTGGCCAACATGGGCATTGATACCCGCCTTATCCAGGACTACCTGGGCCACCGCAACATTCGCCATACCGTATGGTATACCGCCAGTAACGCTGGCCGTTTCTATGGTATCTGGGACGAAAGCAGAGACAGACAGCGGAGCCCTGTTCTGCCGTAATGCTCGATGCCAGGGAGGGCGTCAAAATAACCGTCAGGCAGCGGTAAACATTAAAAAAAATTAACCATGCGGTGTTTATGATTATTGTTCCGGCAAGTTCACAGCGCAACGATGATTTATCTTATTACCCCCGGGCATGGCCCTGCATATAAATGCGTCAACGCCCTTCCGTTTAAAATAGCCGCAATCATGCTTTTTTCCTTTTAATTTTATGCACCTGAAAAAGAACCGCGGCCCAGAGGTTGTCGCCATCAATAAAATCTATAAGAATAAGATTTATCATCTGTAATATTCTGCCCCATAGCCGCTACAATGTCATTATTCAACTATGCTTAAGCCCCTTCGTATAATACGCGATTAACCTTGCGGATTATTTGTGAGCGCCCCCTGCGGTCAGCAGGGTCGTGTTAATTTTCAAGATCATATCAGGAGTTATTTATTGTGAACCGACGTCGTTTTCTTACTGGTAAAGAAGTTCAGGCGATGATGCTGGCAGCCCGCCACGGGCAAACGGGAGAGCGGGATTACTGTCTAATCCTGCTCGCTTTTCGTCATGGTATGCGCATTAGCGAATTACTCGATCTGCACTACCGCGACCTCGATCTTGTCGAAGGCCGCATCAATATTCGACGGCTGAAGAATGGATTCTCCACCGTACATCCTCTGATGGTCGATGAATGTGACGCTATCAGGCGCTGGAGTCAGGTACGCGGCGCCTGGAAAGGCGCGCAAAAAACCGATGCGCTGTTTATATCGCGACGCGGTACGCCGCTTTCGCGTCAGCAGGCCTACCGCATCATCCGCACCGCTGGCGTAGACGCTGGTACGGCTACCCATACTCACCCGCATATGCTGCGCCATGCCTGCGGTTACGAACTGGCGGAGAGAGGGGCCGACACCCGCCTTATTCAGGACTATCTCGGCCATCGAAACATTCGCCATACTGTACGCTATACGGCCAGCAACGCCGCGCGATTCGCCGGACTCTGGGAGCGCAACAACCTGATGGAGTGGAATTTACAAAATCAGAGAATGGAAAATAAGTGTTTGATAAATAAAGGGAAATAACTTACCGAACAGGTCAATTGGGGCCAAACTGTGTGCATCATAAAAATATTCAGTAACCTTTTGCAACCATCGAATGCATCAAACAGGGGGTAAAAACCAATATCACTTTGATTAACAATGTTTTTTTATTTTTAATCTTTTCCAGAAACGTCCTTCTTTCCGCTGCCCATCCTTCCCGGCCACGCGTTGCCGATAGCCATCCATGGCTTATTAAGCCCTAACGATATCGATTTTTTATGTCGTTAAATAACGACAAAACAGTTTAAAAATCTAAATAAACCATCAGATCATCATAATTTCAGTCAATTACGTCAACGAGTCAAAATGGCCCCAAATGTCTCATTTTTTGGGTGAAAAACATGCAGAACCGCAGCCGAATATATCGGCTGAAATATGAAATACCTGGAGGTCATGATGACGGCCAGATCGGTTCGTAATCCCGATATTGTTCAAAGGAAAACAACATGAAAATCAAATCACTGGCAATCGTTGTTCTGTCAGCCCTGTCTCTGAGCTCCGCGGCGGCGCTGGCCGACACCACGGTAAATGGCGGCACGGTGCATTTTAAAGGGGAAGTCGTCAACGCAGCCTGCGCCATTGACGCGGGTTCAATCGATCAAACCGTTCCAATGGGCCAGGTACGTTCGGCGAAACTGGCGACTGCGGGCAGCACCAGCACGGCTGTCGGCTTCAATATCCAGCTGAACGATTGTGACACCACCGTTGCCACCAAGGCCTCCGTCGCCTTCACCGGCACCGCGATTGACAGCACCAACACCACCGTACTGGCGCTGCAAAGCTCTGCGGCAGGCAGCGCGACTAACGTCGGCGTGCAGATCCTTGACCGTACCGGCACCCCGCTGGCGCTGGATGGCGCAACCTTCGGCGCAGCTTCCACCCTGAACGATGGCACCAACATCATTCCGTTCCAGGCTCGCTACTACGCGACTGCCGCTGCCACTGCCGGTACCGCTAACGCGGACGCCACCTTTAAAGTGCAGTACCAGTAATTTTTTCATCAGGCAGGGACGCGCGCCGGGCCAGGAAGGCCCGTTATCCATAACGGAATTCGGGTGATAACGATGCAAAGGATGAAGTCAGGTCTGTTGATATTTTTGCTCCCGCCGCTGGCGCTGGCCGGTAACCAGTGGAACGTCACGCTGCCCGGCGGAAACATGCGCTTTCAGGGGATCATTATTGCCGAGTCCTGCCGCGTTGAAGCGGGCGACCGGCAGATGACGGTCAACATGGGGCAGATCAGCAGCAATCGGTTTCATTCGGCCGGAGAAGACACCAATCCCGTCCCCTTCGATATCCACCTGCAGGAGTGCAGTACCGCCGTCAGCCAGCGCGTTGGCGTGGCCTTTCACGGCGTCGCCGATGGTAAAAACCCGGACGTGCTCTCAGTGGGCGAAGGACCGGGGATAGCGACCGGCGTGGGCGTCGCTCTGTTTGATAAAGACGACCAGCCAATCCCACTGAACGGTCCTCCCGCCGCCTGGACAAGATTGTATACCGGGCCAACCACATTGCATTTTGTAGCGAAATACCGGGCAACAGGGCATCAGGTCACCGGAGGCGCGGCCAACGCTCAGGCCTGGTTCTCCCTGACCTACCAGTAATTAATCAGCAAACGAACCGAAAACAGGAAACGACGGTGACGATAAAAGGGGTAAACGTGAGAACAACACTGGCGATAACGCGCGGTTTACTGGCGGGAGCGCTGATGATAGCCGCCATGGGATTTACCGCTCGCGCCGAGGCTGGCGTGGCGCTGGGGGCGACCCGCGTCATCTATCCTGCCGGGCAAAAGCAGGTTCAGCTGGCGGTCACCAACAACGACGAAAAGAGCACTTATTTGATTCAGTCATGGGTGGAGAATGCCGATGGCGCGAAGGACGGTCGCTTTGTCATCACCCCGCCGCTGTTCGCCATGCAGGGAAAAAAAGAGAATACCCTGCGCATCATTGATGCCACCAGCAACCAGCTGCCGCAGGATCGGGAGACGCTGTTCTGGATGAACGTCAAAGCGATCCCGTCGATGGATAAATCAAAGCTCAGCGACAACACTCTCCAGCTGGCGATCATCAGCCGCATCAAGCTCTATTACCGTCCGGCAAAGCTGGCGCTGCCGCCGGATCAGGCTGCGGAAAAGCTGAAATTTCGCCGCGGCGCAGGCACGCTTACGTTGATCAACCCCACCCCCTACTACCTGACGGTCACCGAACTCAACGCCGGTACCCGGGTGCTGGAAAATGCGCTGGTTCCGCCGATGGGTGAAGCCAGCGTTAAATTACCCGCCGATGCAGGTCGCGAGATTACATACCGGACGATTAACGACTACGGCGCGCTGACCCCGCGGATGCAGGGCGCTACGCAATAACTGACGGGAGACCGCGTTCTCCCGGAAATAAAAATAAGAACTGACAGCCGGGCGACTTTGGACCGGAGGGACTATGTCACATCTGAAATATGGACTCGACGATCTGGGCTCCGGACGTAAAAGCAGCCACGGGCCGGGGAATGCGCGCGCTTTCGCTCAAATCACGCTGGCTCTGTTACTTGCGGCACCGATCTTTTCCGTGCAGGCGGAGCTCTATTTTAATCCACGTTTTTTAGCGGATGACCCTGCCGCCGTGGCGGACTTATCAGGATTTGCCAACGGCCAGGAGGTCCCTCCGGGAACCTATCGCGTCGATATTTACCTCAATGACGGGTTTATGACTACCCGCGATGTCACTTTTAATAGTAGCGAAAGCGATCGCTCGCTGGTCCCCTGCCTGACGCGCGGGCAGCTGGCCGGGATGGGCGTCAACACGACATCCATTAAAGGGATCGGCGCTCTGGCATCCGATGCCTGCGTACCATTAACCGAAACCATCAAGGACGCCACTACCCGCTTCGATGTCGGCCTGCAGCGGCTGTACCTGACCGTACCCCAGGCGTTTATGGGCAACCGCGCCCGCGGCTATATTCCGCCCGAACTCTGGGACCACGGGATTAACGCCGGGCTGCTGAACTACAACTTCACCGGCAACAACGTCCATAACGACATCGGCGGCAGCAGCAACTACGCGTACCTGAACCTGCAGAGCGGGCTGAATCTCGGCGCCTGGCGTCTGCGCGATAACACCACCTGGAGCTACAGCAGTAGCGGCAGTTCGTCGGCCAGTGAAAACAAGTGGCAGCACGTCAATACCTGGCTGGAGCGCGACATCACCGCGCTGCGTTCGCGCCTCACGCTGGGCGACAGCTACACCAACGGCGACGTCTTCGACGGCATTAACTTCCGCGGCGCGCAGCTCGCCTCCGATGACAACATGCTGCCGGACAGCCAGAAGGGGTTTGCCCCGGTTATCCACGGCATTGCCCGCGGCACCGCTCAGGTGTCGGTGAAGCAGAACGGCTATGAGATCTACCAGAGCACGGTGCCCCCCGGCCCGTTCACCATCAACGATCTCTACTCCGCCGGCAACGGCGGCGACCTGCAGGTGACCATCAAAGAGGCCGACGGCAGCAGCCAGGTCTTCACCGTCCCTTATTCGTCCGTGCCGGTGCTCCAGCGCGAGGGCCATACCCGCTATGCGGTCACCGCCGGGGAGTACCGCAGCGGCAGCAATCAGCAGGAAAAACCGAAATTTTTCCAGAGCACCGTAATGCGCGGTCTTCCGGCGGGCTGGACCCTGTACGGCGGCACCCAGTTGGCGGATCGCTACCGCGCCTTTAACCTCGGCGTCGGCAAAAATCTGGGCCAACTGGGGGCGCTGTCGCTGGATATCACCCAGGCCAACGCCACCCTGCCCGATGACAGCGAGCATCAGGGGCAGTCGGTGCGTTTCCTCTATAACAAGTCGCTGACGGATACCGGCACCAATATTCAGCTGGTGGGCTACCGCTACTCGACGCGCGGCTATTTCGGCTTCGCCGACACCACCTATAACCGGATGAGCGGCTACAACGTCGAGACCCAGGACGGCGTGGTGCAGATGAAGCCGAAGTTCACTGATTACTACAACCTCGCGTACAACAAGCGCGGCAGGGTACAGCTCAGCGTCACCCAGCAGCTGGGGCGTACCGCCACGCTCTACCTGAGCGGTAGCCACCAGACCTACTGGGGAACCAGCAGCGCCGACCAGCAGCTCCAGGCCGGGCTTAACGCCGCCGTCGACGATATCAACTGGACCCTGAGCTACAGCCTGACCAGAAACGCCTGGCAGCAGGGCCGCGACCAGATGCTGGCGCTCAACGTCAGTATCCCGTTCAGCCACTGGATGCGTTCCGACAGTACCTCCGCCTGGAGAAACGGTAACGCCAGCTACAGCATGTCCAACGATCTGAACGGCAGGACCACCAGCCTTGCCGGCCTGTACGGCACGCTGCTGGAGGACAACAACCTGAGCTACAGCGTACAGACCGGCTACGCCGGCGGCGGCGATGGCAACAGCGGCGGCACCGGATACGCGGCGCTGAACTACCGCGGCGGCTACGGTAACGCCAACGTCGGCTACAGCCGCAGCGACGGTATCAAACAGCTCTACTACGGCCTGAGCGGCGGCGTGCTGGCCCACGCTGACGGCGTCACCCTGAGCCAGCCGATGAACGACACGGTCGTGCTGATCAAAGCCCCCGGCGCGGATGGCGTGAAGGTAGAAAACCAGACCGGGGTACGGACCGACTGGCGCGGCTACGCCGTTCTGCCCTACGCCACCGAATACCGGGAAAACCGGGTGGCGCTGGACACCAATAGCCTGGCCGATAACGTCGACCTTGATGATGCGGTGGTCAGTATTGTGCCCACCCACGGGGCGATTGCGCGCGCCGAATTTAAGGCCAGCGTCGGCATGAAGCTGCTGATGACGCTGACTCACAACGGTAAACCGGTTCCTTTTGGCGCCATAGCCTCCGCTGTCGACAGCCAGGGCAGCAGCATCGTCGCCGATAACGGCCAGGTCTACCTGAGCGGGATGCCGCTGGCGGGCAAGGTGCGGGCGAAATGGGGCGAAGGTCCGAACGCCAGCTGTGAGGCCAGCTACAGCCTGCCGCCGGAAAGCCAGAACCAGGCGTTAAGCCAGCTGTCGGCAGCGTGCCGCTAAGGAAACCATGATGATGAGAAAAAACCTGTATCTGCTGGGCGCCATACTCTCTCTGGTCTCCTTCAGCACCCCTGCCGCCGATAGCACCATCACGATTAGCGGATATGTCAGGGATAACACCTGCGCCGTCGCAGGTGAGTCAAAAGATTTTACCGTCGATCTGATGAATAACGCCGCCAAACAGTTTAATGCCGTCGGCACGACCACGCCGCTGGTGCCGTTTCGCATCGTGCTGTCGCCCTGCGGCGGCTCCGTCACCGCGGTTAAAGTCGGCTTTACCGGCATAGCGGACAGCGACAACACCAGCCTGCTTAAGCTGGACAGTGGCGTATCGGCAGCGTCCGGCATCGGCGTGCAGATCCTTAACGGCAGCCGGGCGCCCCTGGTACTCAACGCCCCCTCGTCAAACATCGCGTGGACCACGCTGAAACCCGGGCAGACCAACACCCTCAACTTCTACGCCAGGCTGATGGCCGCGCGCGTCCCGATTACGGCAGGACACGTTAATGCCACCGCAACCTTCACGCTTGAATTTCAGTAACCGGAGGCTGAAATGAAATGGACTCATGCACCCTGGCTGCTGGCGGTAATGATGGCCTTCGCCAGCGCCCCCCGCGCCGCCGACGTGACCATTACCGTTAACGGTAAAGTGGTGGCCAAACCCTGCACCATCGCCACGCCGAAGGCCACCGTTGACCTTGGTGATTTATACACCTTTAACATGCTTTCACCCGGCTCGGCATCAGGCTGGCATGACGTCACCCTCGATCTCAGCAACTGTCCGGTCGGCACCTCGCGGGTCACCGCCACCTTCAGCGGAACGGCGGACAGCACGGGCTACTACAAAAATCAGGGAACGGCGGGCAACCTCCAGCTGGAATTGCAGGATACCAGCGGCGCCCGGTTTAACAACGGCACAAGCAAAACGGTGGCCGTCAACGATGCCACGCAATCCACCCGCTTTCCATTGCGCGTCAGGGCGCTGACGGTTAACGGCGGACCAACGCAAGGAACAATCCAGGCGGTGATTAACGTCACCTACACCTGGCTATAAGGCAGGAGAACGTTATGAATCAGCGGATTACCGCTCCCCGTAGATGTCGTATGGCGCTGGTCAACGCGCTGTGGCTGGCGCTTGTGTTAGCGGGCTTTTCCACCAGCGTCAGGGCTTATACCTGCTACGACTCCACCGGCACCATATTAAACAGCGATACCGGCGGGAAAGTATCCAACGTCTACGTTAACCTGCAGCCAAGCCTCGGAGCGGGGCAGAACCTTGTCGTCGACTTATCCAGCTCGATTTTTTGTAAAAATGACGCGCCGGACAGGCGCAACGACATGGTAAGCATGCTACAGGGCTCGGCCTATAGCGGCCTGCTGACCAATTTTACCGGTTCTTTAAAGTACTACGGAGTTAGCTATAGCTTCCCGCTAAACTCCCCGACCGCCAGCCATAATTTTACTTCCGGCAACTACACCAGCTGGAATACCCAGCTCTACCTGACGCCAATATCCACCGCCTCCGGGCTGGCGATAAGCGCCGGCTCGCATATCGCCACGCTGGTTATGTATCAGGTGGGTTCCGATATCAACGGCGGCGGTAACGTTCGTACCTCTAAATTTACCTGGAACATCTATGCCAACAATAGCGTGATTATCCCCACGGGCGGCTGCGATGTTTCCGCTCGCAACGTCACGGTAACGCTGCCTGAGTACCCGGGTTCGACCGCTGTTCCGCTCACGGTACGCTGCGGGCAAAATCAAAAGATAGGTTTTTACCTCTCCGGCACCACGGCGGATAGCGCCAACAGCGTGTTCACCAATACCTCTTCCGCCTCACCGGCCCAGGGGATAGGCGTTCAGCTATTGCGCAATGGCACTATTCTGCGCTCAAACAGTACCGTCTCTATGGGAACCGTGGGCACCTCCGCGGTCAACCTCGGACTCACCGCAACCTATGCGCGAACCAGCGGCCAGGTCACCGCGGGCAACGTGCAATCCATTATTGGGGTGACCTTTGTTTACCAGTAACGCGCCCGCGGCGCGCGGCAGAGCGGGAGTGGACTATATCCTTTCGCCCTGCTCGCTGGTCGCCGATGGATTAGTCAAAGTGATGATGGCCAGCGGCATGCGGCCCGTTGTGCTGCCGTCGGATACGCAGATGCTTCCCGGCGACACGGGCATTCGCCGCCTTATCGTTTTTCTGCCGGAAACCCCGGCCAGGCTGCTCACCACCCTGCAGCAGGCCGCTGCGTTTCTTGAACACTCCGCGACGCCGCTGCCGATGCTGATCCTCAGCCGCAGCCCGGCCAGCTGGCTGTGGCATACGCTGCTGCATCAGGTCATCGATCACCGTTTGCTTGCCGAAGTGCGCACCGCCGCCTCGGACCTGCCCGTCCCCAGCCTGACCGCGGTGCTGCAGGACTATATTTTGCAAAGATATCCTTCACTTAAACAGCTGGCCGACGAAGAGATACGCCTCGGCGGAAAGCGCCCTGGCGGGCTCACCCGGCCGGAGCTAAATGCCATTCTCGGTCTACTCAGCGGATACAGCGTCAACGCCCAGGCAAAGCGCCGCGGCATTAGCCACAAAACGCTTTATAACCAGCGAACGGCAGGACTGAAAAAAATGGTGGAACATCATCCTCAGCTGGCAACCCGATTCCCCGGCAGCCAGACCAAAGGGCAGAAGATCCAACCGGATGCTGCGCTTTCCGCCTTCGAGCGCGAATTTGTCCACGCCATTCACTGTCGGCAAATTTTCCCGGTATTCCAGCCCATCACCGATAGTCGGATGCAGCTAAAAGGGTTGGAGATCCTCTGTCGCTGGCGGCAAAAGGGACAGGTTATGCTGCCGGGCGAGTTTTTGCCGCAGGTACATTCCGCGTATGCCTGGCTGGTGTTGACCGCCTTTGTGCTTCGCGAGGCCGTGGAGAATATTAATCTGCACTCCGGAGAGTTTTATTTCTCGGTCAATATTCCCGCTGCTATCGCCAGCAATGACAACCTGCTCCGGATGGTGGAGACCGCGCGCCAGCAGCTGCGTCAGCCCCATATGTCTTCGAGGCTGGTACTGGAATTTGCTGAAACCCTGGACCTCAACCTACAGAGTAAAATTGCCGACAATATTTCCCGGCTACGCAAGCAGGGCTTTACCATTATGCTGGATGACTGCTTTTCACAAAGCAGCGTCATGTTTCCGGTACGATCGGTCAGGTTCAGCGCCTATAAGCTGGATATGAGCATCGTCAACGACATGCAGCGCGATCCTCACGCCCTGGCCCTAATCAAAAGTCTGCTCTACTACTGTCAGCTAACCGGTAGCCGCTGTGTTGCCGAAGGCGTGGACAGTCTGGATAAATTCAACCGACTGAAGGCGCTGGGGATCGACCGTTTTCAGGGTTATTTCATCTCGCCGCCGGTGGAGCGGGAAAACGTCAGTGACCTTATCCACCAGCTTTTATCCGGCCGCGATCTGAACCTTATCGCCGGGTAACACGGCGTCAGATAAAAAGGTGGCGCCAGCGCGCTGGCGCATTTATTTCAGGCGCGAATATCGTCGTACTCGCGGGTATGATCAAATTCATGTTTGGCAAACGGGCATAGCGGAATAATTTTACGCTGCTCGCCGCGCATTTTTTCCACCACTTTCGCCACCAGCTTTTTTCCCACGCCCTGGCCTTTCAGACTGGGGTCGACGTCAGTGTGTTCAATAATGCTGAGGTGCTCGCCCGTAGGCACAAAAACAATTTCCGCCACCTGCTTTCCGTCGGCGTCATTGACGTAAAACTTGTTATGACCTTCCAGTATTTCCATCATTTCCTCGCTTATTTTTGGCGATACTTCAGCGCGCCGCTCGGGCAGGTATCAATAACCTTGACCACCGTGGCCACGTCCACTTCATCCGGGACGATCCACGGTTTACGTTTCAGGTTGAAGAGCTTCGCGCTACCGCGTACGCAGTTACCCGAGTGCTGGCAGATATCGGTATTAAAGTAGACATCTATTTTCTCTCCGGTATAGGCGCGGTAGCCCGCTTGCAGTAATTCTTTATCCATGACATTGCCTCAGTTCTGACTATTTTTTATAGTCCTGGCTCTAAGCATAGCCCTGCCAGCCACCGCCGACTATCGCTGACACGCGAAATTTTATTTCGCCCACCGCTGGTCGTTAATGCAGAATGAATGATTTTCTATGCAGGTGTTATCCATAGAAAATATCCTGTTTATCGATGGAATACAGACGCTTCTGTTCTCTCCGCCTTTTATTTCCCCGACAGTGAGATTAAACTCATTTCACCTTAATCCGAGCACTCAGGTATTTCGTCTTGAATCGCATTGTTAAGCTGGCGGGCCCTGCGCTCTTATTTTCGCTATTTACGCTCTCCGGCTGCTCATTATCCCCGGCGATTCCGGTTTTAGGCGCAGCATTTCCCGGCTGGTTCTTCTGCTTATTAGGCGCCGCGCTGTTACTTATTCCCTGCCATATCCTGATTGTGCGTCAAGGATGGCAATCGCGATTTTCTCCACTGGTCTTCAGCTATCTGGCGCTGATGTTCCTGTTCGCCACGATTCTGTGGTTCCTGTTCTTCGTAAACTAGATCCCTATGACCCAATCCCGCTCAAGCGTTATCCGCAAAAAATGGCCCCTGCTGGCGCTCGTTCTCGCCGCGATCGTGGCGCTGATTCTGGTTATCTGGCAGCTGCAAACCTCGCCGGAAACCAACGATGCTTACGTTTATGCCGACACCATCGACGTGGTGCCGGAAGTGAGCGGGCGGATCGTCGAAATGCCGATTCGCGACAATCAGCGGGTGAAAAAAGGCGATCTGCTGTTCCGCATCGACCCGCGTCCCTACCAGGCGATGCTTGATGATGCCAAGGCGCGGCTGACCACGCTTGATGCGCAGATTATGCTGACCCAGCGCACCATCAAAGCGCAGGAGTACAACGCGCAGTCGGTCAACGCCGCCGTTGAACGTGCTAAAGCGCTGGTTAAGCAGACCACCTCTTCACGCATACGCCTTGAGCCGCTGGTACCGCAGGGGTTTGCCTCACAAGAAGATCTGGATCAGGCGCGAACGGCCGAAAAAGCGGCGCGCGCCGAACTGGAGGCCACCCTGCTGCAGGCGAAACAGGCTTCCGCGGCCGTGACCGGCGTTGATGCCATGGTGGCGCAGCGCGCGGGGATCCTGGCGCAAATTGCGCTGGCCGAGCTGCATCTCGAATTTACCGAAGTGCGCGCGCCGTTTAACGGCGTGGTGGTGGCGCTGAAGACGACGATCGGCCAGTACGCCTCGGCCCTTAAGCCGGTCTTTACCCTGCTGGATGACGACCACTGGTACGTGGTGGCAAACTTCCGCGAAACCGACTTGCAGAGTGTTCGGCCCGGCGTTCCGGCCAGAATTACCGTAATGACCAACCATGGCCGCACCTTCGAGGGCGTAGTCGACTCGGTCGGCACCGGCGTTCTGCCCGACGGCGGCAGCGTCATTGAAGGCCTGCCGGTTATTCAGAAGAGCATCAACTGGGTCCATGTCTCCCAGCGCTTCCCGGTTAAAATCGCCGTCAAAGATCCCGACCCGAACCTGTTTCGCATGGGCGCTTCCGCCAGCGCCGTTCTCCAGCCGCAATAAGGAGACGGCATGCAAAGCTTGTGGCCGTTTCTGACCCGGGAACTCCGCGATGCGCCGGGGCGGGCGAACTATACCCTGCGCCTGACGCTCAGCTGTGCGGTGCTGATTGTGCTGTTTATGACGCTGCATATTCCCTTCCTCGCCGTGGCGCTGATCGTGGTGTTTTACGTCAGCCAGCCTAACGTCCTGATGATTAAGCTGGTCAGCGTGGTTTTCGTGGTGACCGTCAGCGTCGCCCTGGGCGGCGTACTGCTGATTATTAAGTGGACCTATGACTATCCGCTAATTCGCCTGGTTGCCTCGGTGATCCTGTTCTTCTGTGCGATTTACCTGATGCGGGTCCTCGGCAAGCTGGGGCTGGCGTTTTTCGTGGTGGCGCTGGCAGTCATCTACGCCCAGACCTTCCCGTCGATGACCAGCCAGAGCGAAATTCTGGTACGCCTGCTGCTGTGGCTATGGGTGGCGATTAACACCGCCATTCTGGTGACGTTGCTGGTCAACGCCTGTTTCCAACAGGCGTTCCCCGGCTATCAGTTTAAAGCCCGGCTGGTGGTCATGCTGCGCCAGACGGCGCAGATTCTTAGCCAACCGGATGGCGGGGCGCTGCAACCCTCCTTTAAAGAGATCGCCGGCCAGTTTAACCAGTTGCAGTCCCTGTACCAGCAAGCCGCCCGCGCCACGCCGGAGATTGCCGCCAGCCCGCAGGCCTGGCAATCGCTGATGGCCGCCGCGCTGCGCTGCTACCATTTAACGGCGCTGCTACAACCGGGCCGCGACCATTCCGATGCGCGCCAGCGGATAGCCCGCGAGCTGAACGCGCTGGCGGATAATCTGCCCCACCCCACGGCGGCGGATATGGAGCCGTTGATGGTCCCGCGCGATAGCGATAACAGCGCCATTTTGCAGGAGATCGCCGAGGTGCTGGCGCGGCTGGCGCGCGGCGAAACCATCGCGTTACCGCAGGGTGAAGTGGAAAAAGCGCCGCTGCTGCTGCCGGACGCGTGGTCCAATCCGGTCTATCTGCACTTTGCCCTGAAAACGCTGCTGGCGACGCTGCTGTGCTACGTTTTCTATACCGCCGCAGACTGGCAGGGCATCCACACCATTATGCTGAGCTGCGTCATTGTCGCCCAGCCGGGTCTGGGCGCTACCATGCAGAAAACGTGGCTGCGCATCGGCGGCGCGCTGCTGGCGACGCTGATTGCGCTGCTCCTGATCGTCTTTGTGCAGCCCTGGACCGACTCGCTGAGCGGCCTGCTGGCGATGACCCTGCCGGTGTTCGCGCTGGCCGCGTGGATTGCGGCAGGCTCAGAGCGCATCGCCTACGCCGGGATCCAGATAGGTTTCACCTTTGCGCTGGCGTTCCTCAGCTGGTTTGGCCCGCTCAGCAACCTTACCGAACTGCGCGACCGGGTTATCGGTATCCTGCTCGGCGTGCTGGTCTCCTCGATTGTACATCTCTATTTATGGCCGGATAGCGAAGCCCCGCAGCTCAAAGCGCGTCTGGCGCAGCTTTATCGCCAGCTGGCGCAGACCCTCTCCTCAAGCGACGATGAGGTTCAGCTGGTACCGCTATTTGCCGCGCTGACCGAGAGCGAAACCTTAATCAACCGGGTAGCCGCCGAGCCGCTGGGAACCTACGCCCACCCGTGGCCGGAAGCCAAAAACTGGCCGGTGCGGGCGACGTTCCATCAGGCGGAAGAGATCCTGCGCCTCAGCGAAGGCTATCGTCTGTACGCCGCGCCGGGGGATACTTTTTTACCCCGCTGCGCCCGGCGGCTTGAAGGCTACGCTGCCGATATCGACGCGCAGCAAACTGCCGTAGAACGCCCTCAGGCGCTTCTCCCGGACCCGGCGAATCCATTTGGCGCGCCGCTGGTCAACGCGCTGGCCGCTCTGCCGGCGTGGCCATTTGCGTCTTCCGATATTCCGCGACAGGCAATGCAATCATGATTAAAACCTCTACTCTCCCGCGCGCCTCGCGATCCCCGGTGTTTGCCTTCGCCCTGACGCTGTTAACCGGGTGCGCATTAATTCAGGACGATCCCGGCCAGGTTCCGCTGGTCAATCCGCAGCAGGCCGAGCTGGCGCAGGTGATCCATCTGGCGAATAGCGGCTGGCCGACGGCGCGCTGGTGGGAAGGCTATCAGGATCCGCAGCTAAATATGCTGGTCAATCGCGCGCTGCAGAACTCCCCCACCATGCAGGCGGCGCGGCTGCGTATTTCGCAATCGCAGTCCACGGTCGAGCTGGCGCAGTCGGCAATGGGCGTGCAGGCCACCGCCGTGGCGGCGCAAAACCGTCTGCGGGTCACCAATAAACAGTTCACCTGGCCCTACTCCTTCTCCCTGCCGGTGGATAAAAACGGCCCCTGGTACACGCTGAATACGGTTGGCGTCGGGGCGACGCTGAATATCGATTTATGGGGCGCCGACCGCGCCCGCGTTGCCGCCGCGATTGGCGAAAAGAACGCCCGCCAGGCGGAGACCGCCGGCATCGAGCTGGATCTTGCCAGCAGCGTGGCCCAGCTCTATTTCGCGATGCAGGCAACTTTCCAGAAAATCGCATTACTTAATCAGCTGGAGGCCATCGCCAGGCTCTCGGTGCAGGCGCATGAGCATCGTACCGCGCGCGGCGTGGAGGATAGCGTCGATGTCGCCAACGCCCAGGCAGAGCTGCTGGCGGCGCAGCAGCAGGTGATTACGGCGCAGGGGACGCTGACGCAGTATCGGGAAACGCTGCGGGCGCTGATTGGCGCCGATGCGCATAGCATGCCGGAGATTCATCCCGTGCCGCTGCCGGCGCTGCAGGAAACGCTCCCGGATTCGCTTTCATTTGAACTGCTGGCCCGTCGCCCGGATCTGCAGGCGCTGCGCGGCTACGTCAGCGCTTCGATGAACCAGGTGGACGCGGCAAAAGCGGCGTTTTACCCGCACTTCGATATCAAAGCCTTCTGGGGCTACAACGCGCTGAGCGTCGGTGATCTGTTTAAGTCCTCATTCCAGCAGATCAACCTGCTGCCGGGGCTCTATTTGCCGTTGTTTGACGGCGGGCGCTTAAACGCCAACCTGAAATCGACGCGTACGGCGAGCAATATTTTAATTAAGCAGTACAATCAGGCGGTGCTGGACGCGGTGCGCGACGTGGCGATTAGCTCCAGCCAGTTGAACGATTTGAACCAGCAGGCCGCGCTGCAGCAGCAGAAAGTCGCGGCGGCGATGATGACCACCCGCAGCGCCAGCGCGCACCATCAGCGCGGACTGGTCAGCTACTATGCGGCGCAGGAGGCGCGTCGTCCGGCCATCGCGCAGCAGCTTTTGCTGCTGGATATCGAGGCCCAGCGGCTCAGCACCGATATCACCTTGATTAAAGCCCTGGGCGGCGATTACCGCGGCCCGGCGGTGGCGTCCGCAGGGAAAGAAGTGGCGCAATAGCCGTGAATCTCCCTGCACGCTGCTCCCGGGGGCGGCGCTTAACGCGCCTTGCCGTATATGGACACCTCCCGTTATGCAAGCCATCTCTGCATTTTGTGTAACGGGGTAAGTTGCGTTCGTATATCCGGCCTCTCTTACGATACCGTCGTATCCGGGCCATGATGTTATCT
>NZ_JAIFJY010000032.1:0-39825 GCF_051835185.1 Klebsiella sp. K5-306 | reverse complement strand
ATGCCGAACTCAGAAGTGAAACGCCGTAGCGCCGATGGTAGTGTGGGGTCTCCCCATGTGAGAGTAGGGAACTGCCAGGCATCAAACAAGTGAAGAGCCCATCCTGACGGATGGGCTTTTTGCGTTTCCGGGGTTTAACAATTCCTCCTGATAACGCCATGGTCTCTCGTCAACCCACGACGATCGGGCAAGCCTTCCCTCGCTATATACGGTAAACTAATGCAGATTTTGCATCTGGAAGCCACTATGAGCCACTCACTTAAGCCCTGGAATACCTTCGGTCTTGACCGTTCCGCCAGCGCGATTGTACGCGCCGAAACTGAAAAACAGCTACTGGATGCCTGGCAGAATGCCGTTGCAAAGCGCCAGCCAACTCTTATCCTTGGTGAAGGAAGTAACGTCCTGTTTCTGAAGGATTATTCCGGCACGGTGATTATCAACCGTATTATGGGTATAGAAGTGAGTGAAACACCTGACGCCTGGCATTTGCACGTGGGCGCGGGAGAAAACTGGCATCAGCTGGTACAGTTTGCGCTAAATAATGGAATGCCTGGTCTGGAAAATCTGGCCTTAATTCCTGGCTGCGCCGGCTCCTCGCCGATTCAAAATATTGGAGCTTATGGCCTTGAGTTAAAAAAGGTTTGCCAGTACGTCGATTGTATTGAGCTGGCGACCGGGCAGAAGCAACGACTCACCGCTGCTGAGTGTCGCTTTGGCTATCGGGATAGCATTTTTAAGCATGAGTATCAGGACCGCTATGCCATCGTAGCCGTTGGTTTGATCTTACCAAAGGCATGGCAGCCCGTTTTGACCTATGGCGATTTAACCCGGCTGGATCCGCAAACCGTCACTCCCCAACAGGTATTTGATGCTGTATGCCATATGCGCATGACCAAACTTCCCGATCCAAAAGTGAATGGAAATGCGGGAAGCTTCTTTAAGAACCCGGTTGTTAGCACGGAGAAGGCTAAAGCGCTACTGACCGCCTATCCAAACATCCCTCACTATCCACAGCCCGATGGCAGCATGAAGCTTGCCGCCGGCTGGCTTATCGATCAATGCCAGCTTAAAGGAAAAGTGATTGGCGGTGCAGCGGTACACAGCCAGCAGGCACTGGTATTAATCAATGATAATCAAGCAACCAGTGAGGATGTGGTTAAGCTGGCACACTATGTACGTCAGCAGGTTGGTGAAAAGTTTGATATCTGGCTGCAACCAGAAGTGCGCTTTATTGGCGAAACGGGCGAAGTGAATGCCGAGGAGACTATCGCATGAAAGACTATACCGTCCCTCTGACGCTGATATCCATATTAGCTGACGCTGAATTCCATTCAGGTGAACAACTTGGTGAGCGTTTAGGGATGAGCCGCGCCGCAATCAACAAACACATTCAAACGTTACGCGACTGGGGAATTGACGTCTTCACCGTTCCGGGTAAAGGCTACAGTTTACCTGAGCCCATTCAGCTTCTGGATGAAGAGCAGATCGCCAGGCAGATTGAACACGGGCGGGTCACCGTGCTACCGGTTATTGATTCCACCAACCAGTATCTTATGGACCGACTCGGTGAGCTGCAATCCGGTGATGCCTGCGTGGCTGAATATCAGCAGGCCGGTCGCGGCCGCCGCGGGCGTAAGTGGTTCTCTCCGTTTGGATCTAATCTTTATCTATCAATGTACTGGCGACTGGAGCAGGGCCCTGCCGCCGCCATTGGTTTGAGCCTGGTCATCGGGATCGTGATTGCCGAAGTGCTGCAAAGCCTGGGGGCGGATAAAGTACGGGTAAAATGGCCGAACGACCTCTATTTGCAGGACCGGAAACTGTCCGGGATCCTGGTCGAGCTGACGGGGAAAACCGGCGACGCAGCGCATATCGTTAGCGGCGCAGGGATTAATTTAATGATGCGCCGCGTTGAGTCTGACGTTGTCAATCAGGGCTGGATCAGCCTGCAGGAAGCGGGGATGACTATCGATCGTAATACGTTAGCAGCTTGTCTAATTAAAGAGCTGCGGGCGGGGTTTAAACTTTTTGAGAACGAAGGCTTAGCACCCTATCTGACCCGCTGGGAAAAGCTGGATAACTTTATTAATCGCCCGGTTAAACTTATTATTGGCGATAAAGAAGTCGTGGGTATCTCTCGAGGCATTGATGCTCAAGGAGCATTATTACTGGAGCAAGATGGGGTAATAAAACCCTGGATTGGCGGTGAGATATCATTGCGAAGCGCGGAATAAAAAAAAGGGAGCTGACGCTCCCTTCTTTATTTCCTTAAACGCACCTGATTAACTGAGTGGTTTGCGCTTTTGGTCATTATAAGGCTTGCTCGCTCGCGTGTCGGTAGGATGTTTTCTTTTAAATTCAGAAGATTAATCTCATTCCAGAGCGATGTGGCAACATTAATTGCTTCATCTTTAGACAGCTGAGCATAGCTATGAAAATAGGAGTCCGGGTCGGTAAATGCGCCTTCGCGAAATTTCAAAAAACGGTTGATATACCAGGTCTTAAGCAGTTCTTCTGGCGCATCGACATAAATTGAAAAATCCACAAAGTCCGAAACAAATACATGGTGCGGATCGTGAGGATAATCCATCCCGCTCTGCAGAACATTTAATCCTTCAAGAATTAATATATCAGGCTGAGTAACGGTTTTATCCCCATCAGGAATGACGTCATAAATCAGATGAGAATAGACCGGCGCGGTGGCGTCAGGAACTCCGGATTTCAGGTCGGAGACGAATTTAACCAAGCGGTGCATATCATAAGACTGCGGGAAGCCTTTTTTCTTCATCAGGCCGCGCTCTTTCAGTACGGCGTTAGGATGCAGAAAACCATCCGTAGTAATCAATTCAACGTGACGATGTTCAGGCCAGCGGCTAAGTAAAGCCTGGAGTACGCGCGCGGTGGTGCTTTTCCCGACGGCCACGCTACCCGCAATGCTAATGATGTAAGGAATGCGTTGCCCGTTGGTGCCCAGGAATTGTTCCAGTACAGCCTGTCGGCGCAAATTGGAGCTGATATAGAAATTGAGTAAACGCGACAGCGGCAAATAAATTTCCGCTACTTCTTCCAGGGAAAGATCTTCGTTGATGCCTTTTAACCGCGTGATTTCTTCTTCTGTTAGCGTCATCGGAACGGAATCACGAAGTGCAGCCCATTGGTCGCGGTTAAATTGTAGATACGGTGTCATTAACGTTTGCTCTTTTAGGCTCATAAGCATGCTCTTGCAACCGCCGAATGACATGAAGGCGGAGTGCTTCACACTAGTTAATCAGGACAATGGGCAGGAGGGTAACACCAGATTGCGAGGAATAATAAGAAAAAAACTCATTGAATGATGCTTTCTAAAGGTAGCATCACAGAGATGAATGGTTTAGCAAGGGCATATAAAGTTCTCAGTAGAAGCATCCGGCTTATTCAGTGAATATTGTGACCGGGTAGCGATGTATCGATGCCGCTTTAGCAGTTTGGAAGAGGATTTTGCTCTCTTCGACAATCGTTTCTATGGAGAAGGTTGGCGTATTTTTGTGCTGCTCTGTTTGAAATTACACCATTTTTTCTCGCCAGAGAACAAAATGTGAGCAATAGAACATTTTCTGCAATTTTTTAGTTGCATGAACTCGCAGGTCTCCCTAGAATGCGCGCTACTTGATGCCGACTTAGCTCAGTAGGTAGAGCAACTGACTTGTAATCAGTAGGTCACCAGTTCGATTCCGGTAGTCGGCACCATCAAGTGCCTGGTGGGGTTCCCGAGCGGCCAAAGGGAGCAGACTGTAAATCTGCCGTCATCGACTTCGAAGGTTCGAATCCTTCCCCCACCACCATCTTTCGGCAACGCTTTGCGGAGCCAGAGTTGATTGGTTAAACTGGTCAGCTCAAACAGAAAAAGAGACGCTTCTCTTTTTTTTGTTATAGAAAGAACTGGGTAGCCGAGTTTCAGGATGCGGGCATCGTATAATGGCTATTACCTCAGCCTTCCAAGCTGATGATGCGGGTTCGATTCCCGCTGCCCGCTCCAAACGTGCTGATATGGCTCAGTTGGTAGAGCGCACCCTTGGTAAGGGTGAGGTCCCCAGTTCGACTCTGGGTATCAGCACCACTTCTTTATCTCTCCTCCCCTGTTTCTCTCTAGTTTATTGCATTCAACAAGTCGGGCATGTTGCCCGGTTGATGTGGTGATATCACCGATTTATCCGTGTCTTAGAGGGACAATCGATGTCTAAAGAAAAGTTTGAACGTACAAAACCGCACGTTAACGTCGGTACTATCGGCCACGTTGACCATGGTAAAACAACGCTGACCGCTGCAATCACTACCGTTCTGGCTAAAACCTACGGCGGTGCTGCTCGCGCATTCGACCAGATCGATAACGCGCCGGAAGAAAAAGCTCGTGGTATCACCATCAACACTTCCCACGTTGAATATGACACCCCGACTCGCCACTACGCGCACGTAGACTGCCCGGGCCACGCCGACTATGTTAAAAACATGATCACCGGTGCTGCGCAGATGGACGGCGCGATCCTGGTTGTTGCTGCGACTGACGGCCCGATGCCGCAGACTCGTGAGCACATCCTGCTGGGTCGTCAGGTAGGCGTTCCGTACATCATCGTGTTCCTGAACAAGTGCGACATGGTTGATGACGAAGAGCTGCTGGAACTGGTTGAAATGGAAGTTCGTGAACTTCTGTCTCAGTACGATTTCCCGGGCGACGACACTCCGATCGTTCGTGGTTCTGCTCTGAAAGCGCTGGAAGGCGACGCAGAGTGGGAAGCGAAAATCATCGAACTGGCTGGCTTCCTGGATTCTTACATTCCGGAACCAGAGCGTGCGATTGACAAGCCGTTCCTGCTGCCGATCGAAGACGTATTCTCCATCTCCGGTCGTGGTACCGTTGTTACCGGTCGTGTAGAGCGCGGTATCATCAAAGTTGGCGAAGAAGTTGAAATTGTTGGTATTAAAGAGACTGCTAAGTCTACCTGTACTGGCGTTGAAATGTTCCGCAAACTGCTGGACGAAGGCCGCGCTGGTGAGAACGTTGGTGTTCTGCTGCGTGGTATCAAACGTGAAGAAATCGAACGTGGTCAGGTACTGGCTAAGCCGGGCTCTATCAAGCCGCACACCAAGTTCGAATCTGAAGTTTATATCCTGTCCAAAGACGAAGGCGGCCGTCACACTCCGTTCTTCAAAGGCTACCGTCCGCAGTTCTACTTCCGTACAACTGACGTGACTGGCACCATCGAACTGCCGGAAGGCGTAGAGATGGTTATGCCGGGCGACAACATCAAAATGGTTGTTACCCTGATCCACCCGATCGCGATGGACGACGGTCTGCGTTTCGCAATCCGTGAAGGCGGCCGTACCGTTGGCGCAGGCGTGGTTGCTAAAGTTCTCGGCTAATTGCTGATAACATTTGACGCAATGCGCAATAAAAGGGCATCATTTGATGCCCTTTTTGCACGCTTTCACACCAGAACCTGGCTCATCAGTGATTTTTTGGGTCATAATCATTGCTGAGACAGGCTCTGAAGAGGGCGTTAAGTCCGAAACGCAGCAGAGCATTTCGGTTTGGTCGCCTCGCATTTCATGCGGGGTGAAGTTATTTGTCTGAATTCTTGTGACAGGTTGGTTTATGAGTGCGAATACCGAAGCTCAAGGGAGCGGGCGCGGCCTCGAAGCGATGAAGTGGACAATCGTTGTCGTGCTGCTGGTTGTGGCCATCGTCGGCAACTTCCTTTATCGTGACATTATGCTGGCAGTGCGTGCGCTGGCCGTAGTGATTCTGATCGCTGCAGCAGGCGGTGTCGCGCTGTTAACGACAAAAGGTAAGGCGACAGTCGCTTTCGCTCGTGAAGCGAGAACCGAAGTCCGTAAGGTGATCTGGCCGACTCGCCAGGAAACGCTGCATACCACGTTGATTGTTGCCGCGGTGACCGCCGTAATGTCACTGATCCTGTGGGGACTGGATGGTATTCTGGTTCGCCTGGTATCCTTTATCACTGGCCTGAGGTTCTGAGATGTCTGAAGCTCCTAAAAAACGCTGGTACGTCGTTCAGGCGTTTTCTGGTTTTGAAGGTCGCGTAGCTACCTCGTTGCGTGAACATATCAAATTACACAATATGGAAGAGCTGTTTGGCGAAGTCATGGTGCCGACCGAAGAAGTGGTCGAAATCCGCGGCGGCCAGCGTCGTAAAAGCGAACGTAAATTCTTCCCGGGCTACGTGCTGGTCCAGATGGTGATGAACGACGCGAGCTGGCACCTGGTGCGCAGCGTACCGCGTGTGATGGGCTTTATCGGCGGTACTTCTGACCGTCCGGCGCCTATTAGTGACAAAGAAGTCGATGCGATCATGAACCGTCTGCAGCAGGTTGGCGATAAGCCGCGGCCGAAAACGCTGTTTGAGCCGGGTGAAATGGTACGCGTTAGCGACGGCCCATTTGCCGACTTTAACGGCGTGGTTGAAGAAGTGGACTACGAAAAGTCTCGTCTGAAAGTGTCCGTTTCTATCTTCGGTCGTGCGACGCCGGTCGAGCTGGACTTTGCCCAGGTAGAAAAGGCTTAACCGCCGATCAAAAAAGCAACGCTTTAATCGTTGCATGAGGCGCGAAATTGGCATACAATTTCGCGCCTTTTGTTTTTATGGGCCTGATGCCCGTAAAGCGATATTTATCACGGGGAGCCTTTTGTAAGGCGCTACACCCAAACGAGGAAATTTAAATGGCTAAGAAAGTACAAGCCTACGTCAAGCTGCAGGTTGCAGCTGGTATGGCAAACCCGAGTCCGCCGGTTGGTCCAGCACTGGGTCAGCAGGGTGTGAACATCATGGAATTCTGCAAAGCGTTCAACGCAAAAACTGAATCCCTGGAAAAAGGTCTGCCAATCCCGGTTGTTATCACCGTTTACGCTGACCGTTCTTTCACCTTCGTTACCAAAACTCCGCCGGCAGCAGTTCTGCTGAAAAAAGCGGCTGGTATCAAGTCTGGTTCCGGTAAACCGAACAAAGACAAAGTAGGTAAAATTTCCCGCGCTCAGCTGCAGGAAATCGCGCAGACCAAAGCTGCCGACATGACTGGTTCCGACATTGAAGCGATGACTCGCTCCATTGAAGGTACTGCACGTTCCATGGGCCTGGTAGTGGAGGACTAAGAAATGGCTAAACTGACCAAGCGCATGTCCGTGATTCGTGACAAAGTTGATGCGACCAAACAGTACGACATCAACGAAGCCATCTCTCTGCTGAAAGAACTGGCGACTGCTAAGTTCGTTGAAAGCGTTGATGTTGCCGTTAACCTCGGCATTGACGCTCGTAAATCTGACCAGAACGTTCGTGGCGCGACCGTACTGCCGCACGGTACTGGCCGTTCAGTTCGCGTAGCCGTATTTGCCCAGGGCCCGAACGCTGAAGCAGCTAAAGCTGCTGGCGCAGAGCTGGTAGGTATGGAAGATCTGGCTGACCAGATCAAAAAAGGCGAAATGAACTTTGACGTGGTTATTGCTTCTCCGGATGCAATGCGCGTTGTTGGCCAGCTGGGCCAGGTTCTGGGTCCGCGCGGCCTGATGCCAAACCCGAAAGTTGGTACTGTAACTCCGAACGTTGCTGAAGCGGTTAAGAACGCTAAAGCAGGTCAGGTTCGTTACCGTAACGACAAAAACGGCATCATCCACACCACCATCGGTAAAGTGGATTTTGACGCTGATAAACTGAAAGAAAACCTGGAAGCTCTGCTGGTTGCGCTGAAAAAAGCGAAACCGACTCAGGCTAAAGGCGTGTACATCAAGAAAATCAGCATCTCCACCACCATGGGTGCTGGCGTTGCCGTTGATCAGGCTGGTCTGAGCGCTTCTGCGAACTAAGATTAGCTTTACGTGGGCGGTGAATTTGTCTACAATCTTACCCCCACGTATTCTGCTTATAGCAGACGTATAGCCGAGATATTCAGGCTGTGGCAAGGCAGTCAACGCCGCCACTGCGTGAATAGCGACGGCTAGACAAGATTTGTTCGTTGGAGCCTGGCCTATCCAGGCCTCCGTCGAAGACCGCAGGTGTTTCGCAAGAAACTTAATCCCCTGCGTAGACGGTGACAGAACGCTAAGATTATTTTTGGATACTCTGGCTTGTTTCTGCTCACCGTATTAAGACGCTCTTCTCTTTGAGTTGAGTGAAGTGAGTTCCGGAGCATGAGCTCTGGCAAACATCCAGGAGCAAAGCTAATGGCTTTAAATCTTCAAGACAAACAAGCGATTGTTGCTGAAGTCAGCGAAGTAGCCAAAGGCGCGCTGTCTGCAGTAGTTGCGGATTCCCGTGGCGTTACTGTAGACAAAATGACTGAACTGCGTAAAGCAGGTCGTGAAGCTGGCGTATACATGCGTGTTGTTCGTAACACCCTGCTGCGCCGCGTCGTTGAAGGTACTCCTTTCGAGTGCCTGAAAGACACGTTTGTTGGTCCGACCCTGATTGCATACTCTATGGAACACCCGGGCGCAGCTGCTCGTCTGTTCAAAGATTTCGCGAAAGCGAATGCAAAATTTGAGGTCAAAGCCGCAGCCTTTGAAGGTGAGCTGATCCCGGCGTCGCAAATCGACCGCCTGGCAACTCTGCCGACCTACGAAGAAGCAATTGCACGCCTGATGGCAACCATGAAAGAAGCTTCGGCTGGCAAACTGGTTCGCACTCTGGCTGCTGTACGCGATGCGAAAGAAGCTGCTTAATCGCAGTTATCTTCATAAAGCATCTGCTTACGTATAAACTTATTCTGATATTCAGGAACAATTTAAATGTCTATCACTAAAGATCAAATCATTGAAGCAGTATCCGCTATGTCCGTAATGGACGTTGTTGAGCTGATCTCTGCAATGGAAGAAAAATTCGGTGTTTCCGCTGCTGCTGCTGTAGCTGTTGCTGCTGGCCCGGCTGCTGACGCTGCTGAAGAAAAAACTGAATTCGACGTAATTCTGAAAGGTATCGGCGCGAACAAAGTTGCCGTTATCAAAGCAGTACGTGGCGCGACTGGCCTGGGTCTGAAAGAAGCTAAAGACCTGGTAGAATCTGCTCCGGCTGCTCTGAAAGAAGGCGTGAGCAAAGATGACGCTGAAGCACTGAAAAAATCTCTGGAAGAAGCTGGCGCTGAAGTTGAAGTTAAATAAGCCAACCTTTCCGGTTGCAGCCTGAGAAATCAGGCTGATGGCTGGTGACTTTTTGGTCACCAGCCTTTTTGCGCTGTAAGGCGCCAGTAGCATTTCACACTGTTTGACTACTGGTTGTCCTGACAATGCTTGTTTCTATAGACGACTTAATATACTGCGACAGGTTAGGGTCCCTGAGCTGTGTAAATCGCAATGAAATGGTTTAAGCGTGATAGAAACAGGTATTGCGGAAAGTGTTCCATTTTCCGGTCAACAAAATAGTGTTGCATAAAAAACTGCCTTATGTGGGCAGATGGGTCGACTTGTCAGCGAGCTGAGGAACCCTATGGTTTACTCCTATACCGAGAAAAAACGTATTCGTAAGGATTTTGGTAAACGTCCGCAGGTTCTGGACATACCTTATCTCCTTTCTATCCAGCTTGACTCGTTTCAGAAGTTCATCGAGCAAGATCCTGAAGGGCAGTATGGTCTGGAAGCAGCTTTCCGTTCCGTATTCCCGATTAAGAGCTACAGCGGTAATTCTGAGCTGCAGTATGTCAGCTACCGTCTGGGCGAACCGGTTTTTGACGTTAAAGAGTGTCAGATCCGTGGCGTGACCTACTCGGCACCGCTGCGCGTTAAACTGCGTCTGGTGATCTACGAGCGCGAAGCGCCGGAAGGCACCGTTAAAGACATTAAAGAACAAGAAGTCTACATGGGCGAAATTCCGCTCATGACCGACAACGGTACCTTTGTTATCAACGGTACCGAGCGCGTTATCGTTTCTCAGCTGCACCGTAGCCCGGGCGTCTTCTTTGACAGTGACAAAGGTAAGACTCACTCTTCCGGTAAGGTTCTGTATAACGCACGTATCATCCCTTACCGTGGCTCCTGGCTGGACTTCGAATTCGACCCGAAAGACAACCTGTTTGTCCGTATCGACCGTCGTCGTAAGCTGCCGGCTACCATCATCCTGCGCGCGCTGAATTACACCACTGAGCAGATCCTTGACCTGTTCTTCGAAAAAGTGGTCTTTGAAATTCGCGACAACAAGCTGCAGATGGAACTGGTACCGGAGCGTCTGCGCGGCGAAACCGCCTCCTTCGATATCGAAGCGAACGGTAAAGTGTACGTTGAGAAAGGACGCCGCATCACTGCGCGTCACATTCGCCAGCTGGAAAAAGACGATATCAAACATATCGAAGTTCCGGTTGAGTACATCGCTGGCAAAGTTGCCTCTAAAGACTATGTTGACGAATCTACTGGCGAGCTGATCTGCCCGGCGAACATGGAGCTGAGCCTGGATCTGCTGGCCAAGCTGAGCCAGTCTGGCCATAAGCGTATCGAAACGCTGTTCACCAACGATCTGGATCACGGTCCGTACATCTCTGAGACTGTACGCGTTGACCCGACCAACGATCGTCTGAGCGCACTGGTAGAAATCTACCGCATGATGCGCCCTGGTGAGCCGCCGACTCGTGAAGCTGCTGAAAGCCTGTTCGAGAACCTGTTCTTCTCCGAAGACCGCTACGATCTGTCCGCGGTTGGTCGTATGAAGTTCAACCGTTCTCTGCTGCGCGACGAAATCGAAGGTTCCGGTATCCTGAGCAAAGAAGACATCATTGAAGTGATGAAGAAGCTCATCGATATCCGTAACGGTAAAGGCGAAGTCGATGATATCGACCACCTTGGCAACCGTCGTATCCGTTCCGTTGGCGAAATGGCGGAAAACCAGTTCCGCGTTGGCCTGGTTCGCGTAGAGCGTGCGGTGAAAGAGCGTCTGTCTCTGGGCGATCTGGATACCCTGATGCCTCAGGATATGATCAACGCCAAGCCGATTTCTGCAGCGGTGAAAGAGTTCTTTGGCTCCAGCCAGCTGTCTCAGTTTATGGACCAGAACAACCCGCTGTCTGAGATTACGCACAAACGTCGTATCTCTGCACTCGGCCCGGGCGGCCTGACTCGCGAACGCGCAGGCTTTGAAGTTCGAGACGTACACCCGACTCACTACGGTCGCGTATGTCCAATCGAAACGCCTGAAGGTCCGAACATCGGTCTGATCAACTCCCTGTCCGTGTACGCACAGACGAACGAATACGGCTTCCTTGAGACTCCGTATCGTAAAGTCACCGACGGCGTTGTGACCGACGAAATTCATTACCTGTCTGCTATCGAAGAAGGTAACTACGTTATTGCTCAGGCGAACTCCAACCTGGATGACGAAGGCCACTTTGTAGAAGATCTGGTTACCTGCCGTAGTAAAGGCGAATCCAGCTTGTTCAGCCGCGACCAGGTTGACTACATGGACGTATCCACCCAGCAGGTGGTTTCCGTCGGTGCGTCCCTGATCCCGTTCCTGGAACACGATGACGCCAACCGTGCATTGATGGGTGCGAACATGCAACGTCAGGCCGTTCCGACCCTGCGCGCTGATAAGCCGCTGGTTGGTACCGGTATGGAACGTGCTGTTGCCGTTGACTCCGGTGTAACTGCGGTGGCTAAACGTGGCGGCCTGGTTCAGTACGTGGATGCGTCCCGTATCGTTATCAAAGTTAACGAAGACGAGATGTACCCGGGCGAAGCAGGTATCGACATCTATAACCTGACCAAGTACACCCGCTCTAACCAGAACACCTGCATCAACCAGATGCCGTGTGTCTCTCTGGGCGAGCCGATTGAGCGCGGTGACGTGCTGGCTGACGGTCCGTCCACCGACCTCGGTGAACTGGCGCTCGGTCAGAACATGCGCGTCGCGTTCATGCCGTGGAACGGTTACAACTTCGAAGACTCCATCCTCGTATCCGAGCGTGTTGTTCAGGAAGACCGTTTTACCACCATCCACATTCAGGAACTGGCGTGCGTGTCCCGCGACACCAAGCTGGGGCCGGAAGAGATCACCGCTGATATCCCGAACGTGGGTGAAGCTGCACTCTCTAAACTGGATGAGTCCGGTATCGTTTATATCGGTGCGGAAGTGACCGGTGGCGATATTCTGGTTGGTAAAGTAACGCCGAAAGGTGAAACCCAGCTGACGCCAGAAGAGAAGCTGCTGCGTGCGATCTTCGGTGAGAAAGCGTCTGACGTTAAAGACTCTTCTCTGCGCGTGCCAAACGGTGTCTCCGGTACCATTATCGACGTTCAGGTCTTTACCCGCGACGGCGTAGAAAAAGACAAACGCGCGCTGGAAATCGAAGAGATGCAGCTCAAGCAGGCGAAGAAAGACCTGTCTGAAGAACTGCAGATCCTCGAAGCTGGCCTGTTTGGTCGTATCTATGCGGTGCTGGTCTCCGGCGGTATCGAAGCTGAGAAGCTCGACAAGCTGCCGCGCGATCGCTGGCTGGAACTCGGCCTGACCGACGAAGAGAAACAAAACCAGCTGGAGCAGCTGGCTGAGCAGTACGACGAACTGAAACACGAGTTCGAGAAAAAACTCGAAGCGAAACGCCGTAAAATCACTCAGGGCGACGATCTGGCACCGGGCGTGCTGAAGATCGTTAAAGTGTATCTGGCCGTTAAACGTCAGATTCAGCCTGGTGATAAAATGGCAGGTCGTCACGGTAACAAGGGTGTTATCTCTAAGATCAACCCGATCGAAGATATGCCTTACGATGAAAACGGCACGCCGGTCGACATCGTACTGAACCCGCTGGGCGTACCGTCTCGTATGAACATCGGTCAGATCCTGGAAACTCACCTGGGTATGGCTGCGAAAGGTATTGGCGAGAAAATCAACGCCATGCTGAAACAGCAGCAGGAAGTCGCCAAACTGCGCGAGTTCATCCAGCGTGCCTACGATCTGGGTACCGACGTTCGTCAGAAGGTTGATCTGAATACCTTCACTGACGAAGAAGTTATGCGTCTCGCTGAAAACCTGAAAAAAGGTATGCCGATCGCAACGCCGGTCTTCGACGGTGCGAAAGAGTCTGAAATCAAGGAGCTGTTACAGCTTGGTGGCCTGCCGACTTCCGGCCAGATCACCCTGTTCGACGGTCGTACCGGTGAGCAATTCGAGCGCCAGGTTACCGTTGGCTACATGTACATGCTGAAACTGAACCACCTGGTTGATGACAAGATGCATGCGCGTTCTACCGGTTCTTACAGCCTGGTTACTCAGCAGCCGCTGGGTGGTAAGGCACAGTTCGGTGGTCAGCGCTTCGGGGAGATGGAAGTGTGGGCGCTGGAAGCATATGGCGCAGCATACACCCTGCAGGAAATGCTCACCGTTAAGTCTGATGACGTGAACGGCCGTACTAAGATGTATAAGAACATCGTGGATGGCAACCATCAGATGGAACCGGGCATGCCGGAATCCTTCAACGTACTGTTGAAAGAGATTCGCTCGCTGGGCATCAACATCGAACTGGAAGACGAGTAACTCTCGCTCAAACAGGTCACTGGTGCCGGGGTAAGACCCGGCGCCAGATTGTGCTAACTCCGACGGGAGCAAATCCGTGAAAGACTTATTAAAGTTTCTGAAAGCGCAAACTAAAACCGAAGAGTTTGATGCGATCAAAATTGCTCTGGCATCGCCAGACATGATCCGTTCATGGTCTTTTGGTGAAGTTAAAAAGCCGGAAACCATTAACTACCGTACGTTCAAACCTGAGCGTGACGGCCTTTTCTGCGCGCGTATTTTCGGGCCAGTAAAAGACTACGAGTGCCTGTGCGGTAAGTACAAGCGCCTGAAACACCGCGGTGTGATCTGTGAGAAGTGCGGCGTTGAAGTGACCCAGACTAAAGTGCGCCGTGAGCGTATGGGCCACATCGAGCTGGCGTCTCCGACCGCTCATATCTGGTTCCTGAAGTCTCTGCCGTCCCGTATCGGCCTGCTTCTCGATATGCCGTTGCGCGATATCGAACGCGTGCTGTACTTCGAATCCTATGTGGTTATCGAAGGCGGTATGACCAACCTGGAACGCCAGCAGATCCTGACTGAAGAACAGTATCTGGACGCGCTGGAAGAGTTCGGTGACGAATTTGACGCGAAGATGGGTGCGGAAGCTATCCAGGCCCTGCTGAAGAGCATGGATCTGGAGCAAGAGTGTGAAACTCTGCGCGAAGAGCTGAACGAAACCAATTCCGAAACCAAGCGTAAGAAGCTGACCAAGCGTATCAAACTGCTGGAAGCGTTCGTACAGTCTGGCAACAAGCCGGAGTGGATGATCCTGACCGTTCTGCCGGTACTGCCGCCAGATCTGCGTCCGCTGGTTCCGCTGGATGGTGGTCGTTTTGCGACTTCTGACCTGAACGATCTGTATCGTCGCGTCATTAACCGTAACAACCGTCTGAAACGTCTGCTGGATCTGGCTGCGCCGGACATCATCGTACGCAACGAAAAACGTATGCTGCAGGAAGCGGTTGACGCCCTGCTGGATAACGGTCGTCGCGGTCGTGCGATCACCGGTTCTAACAAACGTCCTCTGAAATCTTTGGCCGATATGATCAAAGGTAAGCAGGGTCGTTTCCGTCAGAACCTGCTCGGTAAGCGTGTTGACTACTCCGGTCGTTCTGTAATCACCGTAGGTCCATACCTGCGTCTGCATCAGTGCGGTCTGCCGAAGAAAATGGCGCTGGAGCTGTTCAAACCGTTTATTTACGGCAAGCTGGAGCTGCGTGGCCTGGCCACCACCATCAAAGCCGCTAAGAAAATGGTTGAGCGCGAAGAAGCTGTCGTTTGGGATATCCTGGACGAAGTCATCCGCGAACACCCGGTACTGCTGAACCGTGCACCAACCCTGCACCGTCTGGGTATCCAGGCATTTGAACCAGTGCTGATCGAAGGTAAAGCTATCCAGCTGCACCCGCTGGTTTGTGCGGCATACAACGCCGACTTCGATGGTGACCAGATGGCTGTTCACGTACCGCTGACGCTGGAAGCCCAGCTCGAAGCGCGTGCGCTGATGATGTCTACTAACAACATCCTGTCTCCAGCGAACGGTGAGCCTATCATCGTTCCGTCTCAGGACGTTGTACTGGGTCTGTACTACATGACCCGTGACTGTGTTAACGCCAAAGGCGAAGGCATGGTGCTGACTGGCCCGAAAGAAGCTGAGCGTATTTATCGCGCTGGCCTGGCCTCTCTGCATGCGCGCGTTAAAGTGCGTATCACCGAATACGAAAAAGATGAAAACGGCGAATTCGTTGCGAAAACCAGCCTGAAAGATACGACCGTTGGTCGCGCCATTCTGTGGATGATCGTACCGAAAGGTCTGCCTTTCTCCATCGTCAACCAGGCGCTGGGTAAGAAGGCTATCTCTAAGATGCTGAACACCTGCTACCGTATTCTGGGCCTGAAACCGACCGTTATTTTTGCGGACCAGACGATGTACACCGGCTTTGCTTATGCAGCGCGTTCAGGTGCATCCGTTGGTATCGATGACATGGTCATCCCGGAGAAAAAATACGAAATCATCAGCGAAGCGGAAGCGGAAGTTGCTGAGATTCAGGAGCAGTTCCAGTCGGGTCTGGTGACCGCTGGCGAACGCTATAACAAAGTTATCGATATCTGGGCTGCGGCCAACGATCGTGTATCCAAAGCGATGATGGACAACCTGCAAACCGAAACCGTTATTAACCGTAACGGCGAAGAAGAGCAGCAGGTTTCCTTCAACAGCATCTACATGATGGCCGACTCCGGTGCGCGTGGTTCTGCTGCACAGATTCGTCAGCTTGCCGGTATGCGTGGTCTGATGGCGAAGCCGGATGGCTCAATCATCGAAACGCCAATCACCGCGAACTTCCGTGAAGGTCTGAACGTACTCCAGTACTTCATCTCCACGCACGGTGCGCGTAAAGGTCTGGCGGATACCGCACTGAAAACAGCGAACTCCGGTTACCTGACCCGTCGTCTGGTTGACGTTGCACAGGACCTGGTCGTTACTGAAGACGACTGTGGCACCCTGGAAGGCATCACCATGACCCCGGTTATCGAGGGTGGCGATGTTAAAGAGCCGCTGCGCGATCGCGTACTGGGTCGTGTGACCGCTGAAGACGTTCTGAAGCCGGGTACGGCGGACATTCTGGTTCCACGCAACACGCTGCTTCATGAGCACTGGTGCGATCTGCTGGAAGAGAACTCCGTTGACTCAGTCAAAGTGCGTTCCGTTGTATCCTGTGACACCGACTTTGGTGTATGTGCGCACTGCTACGGTCGTGACCTGGCGCGTGGCCACATCATCAACAAAGGTGAGGCTATCGGCGTTATCGCGGCACAGTCCATCGGTGAGCCGGGTACACAGCTGACGATGCGTACGTTCCACATCGGTGGTGCGGCATCTCGTGCGGCTGCTGAGTCCAGCATCCAGGTGAAAAACAAAGGTAGCATCCGTCTGAGCAATGCGAAGTCGGTTGTGAACTCCAGCGGTAAGCTGGTTATTACGTCCCGTAATACCGAGCTGAAACTGATCGACGAATTCGGTCGTACCAAAGAGAGCTATAAAGTGCCTTACGGCTCCGTTATGGCGAAAGGTGATGGTGAGCAGGTTGCCGGCGGTGAAACCGTAGCAAACTGGGATCCGCACACCATGCCGGTTATCACCGAAGTGAGCGGTTTCGTCCGCTTCACTGACATGATTGACGGCCAGACCATTACTCGTCAGACCGACGAGCTGACCGGCCTGTCTTCTCTGGTGGTTCTGGATTCTGCAGAGCGTACCACTGGTGGTAAAGACCTGCGTCCGGCGCTGAAAATCGTTGATGCTCAGGGTAATGATGTTCTGATCCCTGGCACCGATATGCCTGCGCAGTACTTCCTGCCGGGTAAAGCGATTGTTCAGCTGGAAGATGGCGTACAGATCAGTTCTGGTGACACCCTGGCGCGTGTACCGCAGGAATCCGGCGGTACCAAGGACATCACCGGTGGTCTGCCGCGCGTTGCCGACCTGTTCGAAGCGCGTCGTCCGAAAGAGCCGGCAATCCTGGCTGAAATCAGCGGCATCATTTCCTTCGGTAAAGAAACCAAAGGGAAACGTCGTCTGGTTATCACCCCGGTAGACGGTAGCGATCCGTACGAAGAGATGATTCCTAAATGGCGTCAGCTCAACGTGTTCGAAGGTGAACGCGTAGAACGTGGTGATGTAGTTTCCGACGGTCCGGAAGCACCGCACGACATTCTGCGTCTGCGTGGCGTACATGCTGTGACTCGTTATATTGTTAACGAAGTCCAGGACGTATACCGTCTGCAGGGCGTTAAGATTAACGATAAGCACATTGAAGTTATCGTTCGTCAGATGCTGCGTAAAGCGACCATCGAAAGCGCCGGTAGCTCCGACTTCCTGGAAGGCGAACAGGTTGAATACTCTCGCGTCAAGATCGCTAACCGCGAGCTGGAAGCGAACGGCAAAGTGGGTGCAACATTCTCCCGCGATCTGCTGGGTATCACTAAAGCGTCCCTGGCAACCGAATCGTTCATCTCTGCCGCATCGTTCCAGGAGACCACGCGTGTCCTGACCGAAGCAGCCGTTGCGGGTAAACGCGACGAACTGCGTGGCCTGAAAGAGAACGTTATCGTGGGTCGTCTGATCCCGGCCGGTACCGGTTATGCCTACCACCAGGATCGTATGCGCCGCCGCGCAGCCGGCGAGCTGCCAGCAGCGCCGCAGGTCAGCGTGGAAGAAGCTTCTGCTAACCTGGCAGAGCTGCTGAACGCGGGTCTGGGCGGTTCCGACAACGATTAATCGTTGATTCGCTAAGCGCTTAAAAGCCAGTCAGATCATCTGACTGGCTTTTTTATTGCCTGTCCGTTGCTGCTATTATTTATTCGTTATACTTTTTAATTACATTTAATTAATGTAATCGCTGCAATTAATTAGCAAATAAACTCCCCCTTCAAGATTATTTATTTCTGTTTCAGATTTTCATCATCAATCAATGGGTAAAAATCCTACACGTATCAAAAAATACGCGCCGCAAACGCTATATAGTCAAAAAGCTCAAATAATCATGTGATTACTTTTCCCTCATCTTTTCGGTTCTGCGCAACTGAGGGGATCGCTGTATCTGGCGAAAGGGGGCGGGGAAGATGAGTAAATAAAAAACAAAGCGGAAAAGTATTGTCGCTATTTAAAAGATAGCGTCTGGGGGAAGCATGGAATTTGCTATTCAACTTATCATTATCTTAATTTGTTTGTTCTATGGCGCGAGAAAGGGCGGTATTGCGCTCGGCCTTTTAGGCGGCATTGGTCTGGTTATTTTAGTGTTTGTCTTTCATCTTAAGCCGGGAAAACCCCCTGTAGACGTCATGCTGGTGATCATTGCGGTGGTGGCCGCCTCAGCGACGCTGCAGGCTTCCGGCGGTTTAGACGTTATGCTGCAGATTGCGGAGAAACTGCTGCGGCGCAACCCGAAATACGTTTCAATCGTGGCGCCATTCGTCACCTGCACGTTGACCATTCTTTGCGGAACCGGGCACGTGGTATATACCATTCTGCCAATTATTTATGATGTTGCGATTAAAAATAATATTCGCCCGGAACGACCGATGGCCGCGAGTTCGATCGGCGCGCAGATGGGGATTATCGCCAGCCCGGTTTCGGTGGCAGTCGTCTCGCTGGTGGCGATGCTTGGCAATTTCACCTTTAACGGTAAGCACCTTGAGTTTCTCGATCTGCTGGCGATCACTATTCCGTCAACGCTGCTGGGGATTCTGGCCATTGGTATCTTCAGCTGGTTTCGCGGTAAAGACCTCGATAAAGACGAAGCCTTTCAGGCTTTTATTGCGGTGCCGGAAAACCGCCATTACGTTTATGGTGATACGGCCACGCTGCTCGATAAGAAGCTGCCGACCAGTAACTGGATTGCGATGTGGATTTTTCTGGCCTCAATAGCCGTTGTCGCCCTGCTCGGCGCCTTCTCCGAGCTGCGTCCGGCCTTTGATGACAAGCCGCTGTCGATGGTGCTGGTGATCCAAATGTTTATGCTGCTTTCCGGGGCGCTCATCATCATCATTACCAAAACCAATCCCGCTTCGATTTCCAAAAATGAGGTGTTCCGTTCCGGGATGATCGCCATTGTCGCGGTGTACGGTATCGCGTGGATGGCGGAGACGATGTTTGGCGCGCATATGACCGAGATTAAAGGCGTGCTCGGGGAGATGGTGAAGGAGTATCCGTGGGCTTACGCTATCGTACTGCTGCTGGTGTCGAAGTTTGTTAACTCACAGGCGGCTGCGCTGGCGGCGATTGTTCCGGTGGCGCTGGCGATTGGCGTCGATCCGGCTTACATCGTTGCTTCCGCACCTGCCTGTTACGGGTATTACATTCTGCCGACCTACCCAAGCGATCTGGCGGCGATTCAATTCGACCGCTCTGGTACAACGCATATCGGCCGCTTTGTGATTAACCATAGCTTTATTCTGCCAGGGCTCATTGGCGTTAGCGTCTCTTGCGTCTTTGGTTGGGTATTTGCGGCGATGTATGGATTTCTGTAAGAGAGGACAGGCGCCGTTAGCGGCGCCTGTTAAATAGTTGGGGTTATTGCGCGAGCGGAATTCGGCGATAGAGCTCAATCATATCGGTTGCCAGATCCTGAATGACCATCGCGTTCATCAGGTGGTCCTGGGAATGAACGGTAATCAGGTTAACCGGAAGCTTGCCGCTGCCTTCATCCATGCCGATCAGCTGGGTCTGGATTTTATGCGCATGTTTGACAAATTCGTGAGATTCCGCCATCGCCTGTTCGGCCGCAGCAAAATCGCCTTTACGCGCCAGCTGCAGAGCGGTTAAGGCAGAGCTACGCGCTGAACCGGCGTTAACCAGTAGCTCCATGATGATCGTTTCTAAATCTTCCATTTCTTACTCCATCAGCTTCAGGGCTTTATCAAGCACGGCTTCGCCTTTCATCATGCCGTAATCCATCATATCGATGACGGCAACTTTTTTACCAAACGGGTCGGCCATAGCCTGTAGCTTGGCCTGCTCATACTTCACCTGGGGGCCGAGCAGGATAATATCGGCAGCGGCAAGGTTATCTTTAAACTCGGCAACCGGTACGGCTTTGATGGAGACTTCCACACCTTTTTGTTGCGCAGCAGCCTGCATACGTTGAACCAGCATGCTGGTAGACATACCTGCGGCGCAGCATAAAACGATATTCTTCATAATTGTTGGCCCTTATGTTCCTTGATGTACCATCTTTATCGCGGGCAGGCGGGCGGGACAACCGCTTTACGGTGATTGTGTGTAAGTCATCACAAAATAATGAAACCGGTTTCGGTTATGGAGGAGAAAACGCTAAAAGTCGCGTCCGACGGGCCGGAAACGGTAGGCTCTGTTACGCGCGGACGATGCGATTCTTGCCCTGCTGCTTGGCTTTATACAGCGCTTCATCAACGCGCACGACAAGCTGCTCCAGGGGTTCCATATTCCATTCGCCGAGACCTGCGCTAAAGGTGACCGTTAGCCCTTCTTCACGCCAGGAGCGCTGCGCAACGCGGGCCCGCCAGCTCTCCAGCAGCTTCAGAGCGTCATCGCTATGTCCGGTGGTAAAGATCACCGCAAACTCCTCCCCGCCGTAGCGGTAAAGTGAAATTTGCAGAGGTTGGAGGATCTGCAGTCCTTCCCGTGCGACATTGCGCAGAACGATATCGCCATTGAGATGACCCCAGGTGTCATTTATCGTTTTAAAGTTATCAATATCCACCAGCGCGAGAGAGAAAGGTTGATGATCGTTCATCAGCGCGGCGATATCATTGTCGAAGGCGCGTCGGTTCTTGCAGCCGGTTAGCGCATCGATGGTCGCCTGGCGAACGTAGGTTAACTCGCGCTGCTTATTGCTCTCGATGGCTTTGCTGAGCATCGCTTCCAGCCGCGGGGCGCGCTGAACATCCCCGGTTTTAATGGCATTGATGATGTTCATCAACACCGTACGTGAAGCATGGCGCAGATACAGGCCAAACAGCACGATAACGATCGCGGCCAGGGCAAAGCTCCAGGCGACGATATCCGTTTCATGGCGAGTCAAGTTGACCAGCGTCGAGTTATCGACCCGATAAATGACAAACCAGTCGGGGTTGGTAAACGAGTAGTAGTAGTACCAGGCGTTCGTATCGGTATCGTAGAGCTGGCCTTCGCCGCTGGTCATTCTGTCCATCAACGCTTCACTGACGTAGGGTTTAAATAAGGCGCCAGGATCCGGATGGAGAACGACTTTACCATCGCGTTGCACCACAAAAAATTCCCCCTGGACCGGAGCAACCATCTGCCGTAACGCGTAGCCCATTGAGGTGAGATCGAGATGAAATGCGAGACTGCCCTTTAGCCGTCCCTCTGGAGAAATTATGGGTTTGTAGACGGTAATCGTCGGATGATGCGTGAAGTAGTCGTTGTACGGGCTGGTATACCGGCTGAAGGTACTGGCTTCCGCTTGTTTAATAAACCACGGTCTCGATTTGGCATCAAAAGACTGACTGTCTTCCGTCTCCAGAACCTCGGGCGCGCGCAGGTAGTGCCCATTGGTATCCGCCAGCGAGATGGACGAAACGGTTTGCATCATATTTTGCAGCTGCATGAGCTGCATCAAACCTTTTTCAGGATTGACGTTAACCGCCTCATTGAGCGCATCATTGCGGGCAAAGAAAGTGGCGGCACGGGTGAGGATAAAGTCATTGCCCTGCAGCAGCGTCTCCGTGTAGTTGGTCGCCATATTGTGGGTGAAATTGCGGTTAATATGATGATAATCTTCAAGAAAATCATTTCGCTGCGTCGTCGTGGCGAACACCGCTATCAGCAAGAAGCTGAATAAAATACCGGCGAACCCGATCACAATCGGCGAGGTGAAAGAGAGCTTTCTATTATGGCGAGCCATGAGTCGTAAATCGTTCCAGAAGCGTTAAACCGTGGAGAAAGATGCAGGTTTAGCCAGCATGCCTGCCGATTGAATCAGATAAATCTCCGGTAATTATAACGCTGACGTTGTGAGATGGACTGATTAATATTCCATGTTGATGGAATTGCCTTTGCAGCGAAGAGGATGGAGCAGGGCGAAAATGAGGAAGAGTTAGCTTTCGCCCTGGACAGCATCCACTGCTGACAAGGGCAGGATAGAGAAACGGAAACACGGTCACCATCTTCCGTTTCTCTGATTACGAGCGTGCACCAGGAACTTTTAAGTCGTTACATCTCTTATCATGATGACTGGGAAGCGCGTCCCAGCCAGCTATCCCAGTCTTTCCATACCGGCTGCAGCCCGCTGGCCACCAGCGCGCTGGCAACCTCTTCCGGACGGCGGTCATCGTGAGGCGCGAACTGCTCCAGCTCCGGATGGTTATCGGCATACCCACCGGGCTGAGTTTTTGAAAACGCGCTGACGTTGTTGATGGCCAGCGGGATGACCCGATCGCGGAACCAGGGGGATTCGCGGGTGGATAACGAAAGTTCTACTTCCGGGGCCAGCAGGCGGAAGGCGCAAATGGTTTGCACCAGCTGTCGTTCATCCATCAATGAGGCAGGTTCGATACCGCCGGCGCACGGGCGCAGTCGCGGAAAGGAGATGGAGTAGCGGCTGCGCCAGTAGCGCTGCTGAAGCCACAGCAGATGTTCCGCCACCATAAAGCAGTCCACGCGCCAGCTGTCGGAGAGGCCAATTAATGCGCCAAGGCCAATCTTGTCAATTCCCGCCTGGCCAAGCCTGTCCGGCGTATCCAGCCGCCAGAAAAAGTCCTGCTTTTTCCCTTTCAGATGGTGTTTCGCATACATGCTTTCATGATAGGTCTCCTGATAGACCATCACGCCGTCCAGCCCGAGGGTTTTCAGCTCGGCGTATTCCTCCCTCGCCAGCGGCTGGACTTCCATATGCAGCGAGGCGAACTGGCGGCGAATCGCGGGCAGATGCTGGCGAAAGTAGTCCATGCCGACTTTGCCCTGATGCTCGCCGGTCACCAGCAGCAGATGCTCGAAACCCATTTCGCGAATTGCCGCGCATTCACGGGCAATTTCCGCCTCATCCAGAGTTTTTCGCTTGATGCGGTTACTCATTGAGAAACCGCAGTAGGTACAGTCGTTGGCGCACAGATTAGAGAGATACAGCGGCACATAAAAGCTGACGGTATTACCGAAACGCTGGCGCGTCAGACGCTGAGCACGCTGGGCCAGAGGCTCCAGATAGCCAGCAGCGGCGGGGGAGAGCAGGGCCATCATGTCGTCGCGGCTGAGCTGTTTGGCCGCCAGGGCGCGTTCAACGTCGGCGGTGGTTTTCGCGTTTATTCGCAGGCGAATATCGTCCCAGTCCAGCTGTCGCCAACGGTCAGTGAAGGTGTTCATACCTGCGCCTCCAGAAAGCCGGTCAGCGGGCTGGTGGCCTGCGCCTGCGCGCTGCGCGCGCCCGGTCCGGCCTGCCGCGCCAGTAATCCGGCATCAATCGCCAGCCGGAAAGCCCGGGCCATGGTAACAGGGTCATCGGCAACGGCGATGGCGGTATTCACCAGGACCGCGTCGGCACCCATTTCCAGCGCCTGCGCTGCGTGGCTCGGCACGCCAATACCCGCATCCACGACCACCGGCACCGTGGCCTGTTCGATAATAATCTCCAGCATTGCTTTGGTTTCCAGTCCCTGATTGGAGCCGATGGGCGCGCCGAGCGGCATCACCGCCGCGCAGCCCGCTTCTTCCAGACGTTTACACAGCACCGGGTCGGCGCCGCAGTAGGGCAGCACGACGAAGCCTTCCCGAACCAGAATCTCCGCCGCTTTCAGCGTTTCGATCGGATCGGGGAGCAGCCAGCGGGCGTCCGGATGAATTTCCAGTTTCAGCCAGTGGGTGCCCAGCGCTTCCCGAGCCAGGCGGGCGGCAAATACCGCCTCTTCCGCCGTTTTGGCCCCGGAGGTGTTGGGGAGCAGGCTAACGCCGGCCGCCAGCAGCGGCGCGAGGATGGCGTCATTATGCTGACGGAGATCGACGCGCTTCATCGCCAGCGTCACCAGTTGGCTACCGGAGGCGCGAATGGCCTCCACCATGACCTCGGGAGCGGCGAATTTACCGGTGCCGGTGAAGAGATGTGATTCAAACGTTTTATCTGCAATACGTAACATGTCAGCCTCCAGCGATAACCTGAAAAAGCAGGATTTGGTCGCCTTCCTGCAAAAGATGATCTTCCCACCGTTCGCGCGGCAGGATGTGTTGATTGAGCGCCAGCGCGACGCCCGGCAACTGCTGTTCCAGTTGAGCGAGCAGGGCGGCGACGGAGGTCGCTTCGGCACACTGCAACGGTTCATCGTTAAACCACACCTGCATGCTGCCCTCCACAGACCGGACAGCCCAGAGATCGCTGTAATGTCAGCGTACGCCAGCTGCTGGTGCGCGCATCAAACAGGCGCAGCGCGTTACGCGGCGCCGCCATGCCGCTGAGCAGTTTGATGGCCTCCAGCGCCTGTAGGGTTCCCATCATGCCGACGACCGGGCCAATGATGCCCGCCGTGCGGCAGTTGCGTTCGGGTTCGTTAGCATCCGGCCACAGGCAGCGATAACAGCCCTGCTCCCACGGCGGCGTCAGTACCATCAGCTGGCCTCCGAGTCCGACAGCGCTGGCAGTAATCAACGGCGTTTTAAGCGCGACGCAGGCGGCGTTGATCGCCTGTCGGGTCGCCATGTTATCGGTGCAATCCAGTACCACATCGGCCTTCGCCACTTCCTCCTGCAGGGCCTTTCCGCCTAACCGCTGCTTCAGCGCAATCAGTTCAATCTGCGGATTTAGCCGAGCCAGCCGGGCCCTGGCGGCCGTGGTTTTAGGCTGAGCGATATCATCGCTGGTGAACAAAATTTGTCGCTGCAGGTTGCTGACGTGAACGTCGTCGTCATCGGCCAGCGCCAGCGTGCCGACGCCGGCTCCGGCAAGATAGAGCGCGGCGGGGGAACCCAGCCCGCCGAGACCCACGATCAACACCCGGCTGGCCAGCAGCTTTTGCTGGCCTTCAATGGCGATATCCTCCAGCAGCAGCTGGCGGCTATAGCGCATAAAATCGCTGTCATTCATCACCGGCTCCCGCTATCTCAAGCAACCGTGCCGTTGCCTGCCGCCAGTCGGTCGCCTGGGTGATGGCGCTGACTACCGCAATGCTGCCGACGCCGGTGGCCAGTACTGCCGGAGCGCGCTCAAGGCTGATGCCGCCAATCGCCACGGTTGGATAATCCTCCAGTCGCTGAATATGCTGCGCCAGCTGATCCAGCCCCTGAGGGGAGGAAGGCATCTGCTTGGTTTGTGTCGGAAAAACGTGACCAAGCGCGATGTAAGAGGGACGCGCCGCCAGCGCGATATCCATTTCCATATCGTCATGGGTGGAAACGCCAAGGCGCAGTCCGGCGTTGCGGATGGCGCTGAGGTCGGTGGTTTCCAGATCCTCCTGGCCTAAATGCACGCCATAAGCCTGATGTTTAATGGCCAGGCGCCAGTAATCGTTAATAAACAGCCGCGCATGGTATTTGCGTCCCAGCGTGATAGCGGCAACGACATCGTCTTCGACATCACTATCGCGCTTATCCTTGATGCGCAGCTGGAGAGTGCGAACGCCCGCAGCCAGTAAGCGTTCGATCCACGCGACGCTATCGACGACCGGATAGAGGCCTAAACGGAATGGGACGGATGGAAAATCGGGTTGATACATCAGGCTTCCTCCTTACGTAGATAGATTTCACTGCCGCGGGCGCGGAAGTTTTCCGACATATCGGCCATCCCCACTTCGATGGTCTGCGCGGCGGCGTAGTCGCGAACTTCCTGGCTTATCTTCATTGAGCAAAATTTGGGGCCGCACATGGAGCAGAAGTGGGCCACTTTGCCTGACTCCTGCGGCAGGGTTTCGTCGTGGTAAGCGCGCGCGGTGAACGGGTCGAGCGCCAGATTAAACTGGTCTTCCCAGCGGAACTCGAAGCGCGCTTTCGACATGGCGTTATCGCGGATTTGCGCGCCGGGATGGCCTTTAGCGAGGTCTGCGGCGTGGGCGGCTATTTTGTAGGTAATCAGGCCCTGCTTAACGTCCTCTTTATTCGGCAGGCCGAGATGCTCTTTCGGCGTCACGTAGCAGAGCATCGCGCAGCCGAACCAGCCGATCATGGCTGCGCCAATCCCGGAGGTGAAATGATCATAACCAGGCGCAATATCGGTGGTTAGCGGCCCTAAGGTATAGAAAGGCGCTTCGTGACAGTGCTCCAGCTCTTCAGTCATATTGCGCTGAATCATCTGCATCGGCACATGGCCCGGGCCTTCGATCATCACCTGTACGTCATACTCCCACGCAATTTGGGTTAGCTCTCCCAGCGTGTGCAGCTCGGCAAACTGCGCTTCGTCGTTGGCATCCTGAATCGAGCCCGGGCGCAGGCCATCGCCCAGCGACAGCGAAACGTCATAGGCGGCGCAGATTTCGCAGATTTCACGAAAATGTTGGTAGAGAAAGTTCTCTTTGTGATGGGATAAGCACCATTTCGCCATGATTGAGCCGCCGCGGGAGACGATGCCTGTCAGGCGTCTGGCGGTCATCGGCACGTAGCGCAGCAGCACGCCCGCATGGATAGTGAAGTAGTCCACCCCTTGTTCCGCCTGTTCGAGCAGCGTGTCGCGGAAGGCTTCCCAGGTAAGATCTTCGGCGATCCCGTTTACCTTTTCTAACGCCTGGTAGATCGGCACGGTACCGATCGGTACCGGACTATTGCGCAGGATCCACTCGCGGGTCTCATGAATATAGCGGCCGGTGGAAAGGTCCATAACCGTATCCGCTCCCCAGCGCGTCGCCCACACCAGCTTCTCGACCTCTTCTTCTATCGACGAGGTGACCGCTGAGTTACCAATATTGGCGTTAACCTTCACGAGGAAGTTGCGGCCGATGATCATCGGCTCGGATTCCGGATGATTTATATTGGCCGGGATAATCGCGCGCCCGGCGGCAACTTCAGCGCGCACAAATTCCGGGGTGATATTCTCCGGCAGCCGCGCGCCAAACCCGACGCCCGGATGCTGCTGGCGCAGCACTTCACCACGAATGCGTTCGCGACCCATATTTTCGCGAATGGCGATGAATTCCATCTCAGGAGTGACAATCCCCTGACGGGCATAGTGCAGCTGCGTCACGCATTTCCCGACGATGGCGCGCCTGGGCGTAAGCAGACCGGAAAAGCGCAGCGCGTTAAGACCATCATCCGCCAGCCGCTCTCTGGTATAGGCTGAACTGCGATCGCTAAGCGTTTCGCAGTCGCGACGCGCATCAATCCACGGCTGACGCAGTTTCGCCAGACCCTGCTGAACGTTGATCGCGATGTGCGGATCGCCATAGGGGCCGGACGTATCGTAGACCGGGATGGCTTCGTTTGCTTCATACTGAGGATGGTCTTTGCTGCCGCCGATAAGCGTCGGGCTCAGCTGAATTTCGCGCATCGGCACGCGAATATCTTCCTGCGAACCGCGGATATAGATGCGCTGCGAATTGGGAAATGCGGTGCCTTCCAGGGTGTCGATAAAGCGCTGGGCGTGTTCGCGTTGCTCTCGACGCGTAAGTGATGTTGTAGACATAGCTCATTCCAGTTAAACAGGATATGGCTTGCCAGACGACGGATGGAGTAACAGATGCGATCGGCCATGAAGAGGCAGATGCTAAACGCAGTTTACTCTTGTTCCCTTCGCAGGTATTAGCCTGATCAGGTTCCGCGGATCCCGAATTAACGGTCTCAGCCTTTTCCAGTGGGGAAAATGGGCACTCCGACAAGATGACATCCCCTCTCAGCGAGGGGGAATGTATGTAAACTACGCGTTAATGGCTCACAACTCAAGCGGTCGGCGCGATATTGTCGCTAACGTTGTCTTTTCGACTGTGGGCTACGGCGAGGGCAATCAGCGAATCTTCCAGCGCAAAACGGGCTTCCAGCGCTTCACCGATGTCCGATAGCGCCTGCTGGAACTCAAGATAGTTATCGTGATCGATAGCGTTTTCGAGGCAGGAATCGTAATAATCCATGATCTGCTGGGTATTAGCCTGCAGCTGTGGATAAATCTTAGTGGCGGCTAAAAGTGGCGTATCGCCTTCCAATTCGCCGATAAAGCGTTCATAAATATTAAAATGGCCGGAGGAGAGGTAGTCCACCAGGCTTTGGCAAAAATCATCCAGCGCTTTCTCATTAAGCCGCATAAATGATTCTTTGCCAGGCTTCAGGCCAACCAGGTTGTAGTAAGCCACAAGCAAATGCTTACGTACTTGTAGCCAGCGATCGACCAGTTTATTGCTGCCTCCAACACGTTCCGTCAGGTTTTCCAGCTGGTTTAACATGGTTGACTCCGCAAGGTTTTAAGAGAAATACGTTGCTCACCAAAATGTAAATTTAATGTTAAAAGTGCCAGTAAAATGAAGGTAGTGCAATAGATATGGATCGTATTATTGAAAAATTAGATCGCGGCTGGTGGATTGTCAGCCACGAACAGAAATTATGGTTACCCGATGGGGAATTACCATATGGCGAAGCGGTAAATTTTAATCTTGCCGGGCAAACCGCGCTGCGAATAGGCGAATGGCAGGGCGAACCGGTGTGGCTGGTGCGCCAGGATCGTCGCCATGAGATGGGATCGCTGCGTCAGGTGCTCGATCAGGATGCTGGCCTTTTTCAACTGGCGGGACGCGGGATCCAGCTGGCGGAGTTCTACCGCTCGCATAAATTCTGCGGCTACTGCGGCCATCCCATGCACCCCAGCAAAACCGAGTGGGCAATGCTATGCAGCCACTGCCGCGAACGCTACTACCCGCAAATCGCCCCGTGCATTATCGTCGCCATCCGTCGGGATGATTCTATCCTGCTGGCGCAGCATACTCGCCATCGCAACGGCGTGCATACGGTGCTGGCCGGATTTGTCGAAGTCGGCGAAACCCTGGAGCAAACCGTTGCCCGCGAAGTGATGGAGGAGAGCGGTATCAAGGTGAAAAACCTGCGCTATGTAACCTCCCAGCCCTGGCCGTTCCCGCAATCGCTGATGACCGCGTTTATGGCCGAGTACGATAGCGGCGAGATTGTCATCGACAAGAAAGAGCTGCTGGAGGCGGGATGGTATCGCTATGACAATCTGCCGCTTTTGCCGCCGCCGGGCACCGTGGCGCGCCGGCTGATTGAAGATACCGTGGCGATGTGTCGGGCAGAGTATGAGTGACATGTTACATGCACTTTATCCTTCAAATTGCCTCTTTGTTGGCTGCTTTTACTCACCCCAGTCACTTACTTGAGTAAGCTCCTGGGGTTCATTCAATTGCCGCCTTGATCCACTTTGAATGATTTTGTGTATAAACTTGGCGCATCAACGCTAAAGGAATGTAAAAATGACCGAACTGAAGAACGATCGTTACCTGCGCGCGCTGCTACGCCAGCCGGTTGATGTCACCCCGGTGTGGATGATGCGTCAGGCGGGCCGCTATTTACCGGAATATAAGGCCACCCGCGCCGAAGCGGGCGATTTTATGTCGCTGTGTAAAAACGCAGAGCTGGCCTGTGAAGTGACGCTGCAGCCGCTGCGCCGCTATAAGCTGGATGCGGCTATCCTCTTCTCGGACATTCTCACCATCCCGGATGCGATGGGGCTGGGGCTCTATTTTGAAGCCGGGGAGGGCCCGCGCTTTACCTCGCCCATTACCTGCAAAGCCGATGTCGATAAATTACCCGTTCCAGACCCGGAAGGTGAGCTTGGCTACGTGATGAATGCCGTGCGCACGATTCGCCGTGAGCTGAAGGGAGAAGTGCCGCTGATCGGCTTTTCCGGCAGCCCGTGGACGCTGGCAACCTATATGGTGGAAGGCGGCAGCAGCAAAGCGTTTACGGTAATTAAAAAGATGATGTACGCCGAGCCGCAGGCCCTGCATGCGCTGCTCGATAAGCTGGCGAAAAGCGTCACGCTGTATCTGAATGCGCAAATCAAAGCGGGCGCGCAGTCGGTGATGATTTTTGATACCTGGGGCGGAGTGCTGACCGGCCGTGACTACCAGCAGTTCTCGCTCTATTACATGCATAAAATCGTTGATGGGCTGCTGCGTGAAAACGATGGCCGTCGCGTGCCGGTGACGCTATTTACCAAAGGCGGCGGGCAGTGGCTGGAAGCGATGGCGGAAACAGGCTGCGATGCGCTGGGACTCGACTGGACCACCGATATCGCCGATGCGCGTCGTCGCGTCGGTCATAAAGTCGCCCTGCAGGGCAATATGGATCCCTCGATGCTGTATGCCCCTCCGGCGCGTATTGAAGAAGAGGTGGCGACTATTCTCGCCGGGTTTGGCCAGGGTGAAGGCCATGTCTTTAACCTCGGGCACGGAATTCATCAGGATGTTAACCCGGAACATGCGGGCGTATTTGTGGAGGCAGTGCACCGGTTGTCGGCGCAATACCACCGTTAAGGAGTGAATATGGATTTGTCATCGCTACGCACACAGCAGCTCAGCCTGGCGGCATCGGTTGAACGAGGCGATCGGTTGGAACAGGATCCGCCGACGCTGATCGGCGGAGCGGATGTCGGTTTTGAGCAAGAGGGAGAAATCACCCGGGCGGCGATGGTACTGCTAAGCTATCCGTCCCTGGAGCTGGTGGAGTATCAGGTCGCGCGCGTCGCGACCACGATGCCTTACATTCCCGGCTTCCTCTCCTTTCGCGAAACCCCCGCGCTGCTGGCGGCATGGGAGCTACTTTCGCAAAAGCCGAATCTGTTATTCGTTGATGGCCACGGTATTTCCCACCCGCGCCGCCTCGGCGTCGCCAGCCATTTTGGCCTGCTGGTGGATGTACCGACTATCGGCGTGGCGAAAAAACGGCTGTGCGGTAAGTTCGGGCCGTTGGGCGATGAACCCGGCGCGCTGGCGCCGTTGTTAGATAAAGGCGAACAGCTGGCGTGGGTCTTGCGCAGCAAAACGCGCTGCAATCCGCTGTTTGTGAGTACCGGGCACCGCGTTGGCCTGGATAGCGCGCTGATGTGGGTGGAGCGCTGCCTGAAAGGCTATCGCCTGCCTGAGCCAACGCGCTGGGCCGATGCGGTGGCGTCCCGGCGTCCGGCGTTTGTGCGTTGGCAAGCAAATCGCGACTGATTCAGGTACACTGCGGCTAATTTCTGACTTCGAGATTTCATCATGTTACAAAACCCGATTCACCTGCGTCTGGAGAAGCTGGAAAGCTGGCAGCACGTGACTTTTATGGCCTGCCTGTGCGAGCGGATGTACCCCAACTACGCTATGTTCTGTCAGCAAACGGAATTTGCCGATGGCCAGCTTTATCGCCGTATCCTCGATCTGATCTGGGAAACGCTGACGGTAAAAGATGCGAAGGTGAATTTCGACAGCCAGCTGGAAAAGCTGGAAGAGGCGATTCCGGCCGCTGATGATTACGACCTGTACGGCGTCTATCCGGCCATCGATGCCTGCGTCGCATTGAGTGAACTGCTTCATTCGCGGCTAAGCGGCGAAACGCTCGAACACGCCATCGAAGTCAGCAAGAGTTCGATCACCACCGTTGCGATGCTGGAAATGACCCAGGCTGGTCGCGAAATGACCGACGAAGAGCTCAAAGAAAACCCGGCTGTCGAACAAGAATGGGATATTCAGTGGGAGATTTTTCGTCTTCTGGCCGACTGCGAAGAACGCGATATTGAACTGATCAAAGGGCTACGTGCAGACCTTCGCGAGGCCGGTGAGAGCAATATTGGTATAAATTTTCAGCAATGAGACCAGAAAACGTGATTTACCGCCTGAATTGTAGCGTCTGAAGGCTTCCATTCCGCCCCCCGTCTGGTCTACATTTGGGGGGCGAAAAAACGTGGCTATCGGTGCGTGTATGCAGGAGAGTGCTTTTCAGGCATTTCCGTCGCACTCGATGCTTAGCAAGCGATAAACACATTGTAAGGATAACTTATGAACAAGACTCAACTGATTGATGTAATTGCGGACAAAGCTGACCTGTCCAAAGCACAGGCGAAAGCTGCCCTGGAATCTACCCTGGCTGCAATTACCGAGTCTCTGAAAGAAGGTGATGCTGTTCAACTGGTTGGTTTCGGTACCTTCAAAGTGAACCACCGCGCTGAGCGTACTGGCCGCAACCCGCAGACCGGTAATGAAATCAAAATCGCCGCAGCAAACGTACCGGCATTTGTTTCAGGTAAAGCTCTGAAAGACGCAGTTAAGTAAGACCGCGTGGCAGTGTACAGTTTTATCGAAGGGGCTTGTCGGCCCCTTTTGTCTATCTGGCGCCGCACGCTGGCGCTGGCGGGCGTATTGCTGCTCACTGCCTGCAGCCATGATTCCTCTCTCCCGCCGTTTACCGCCAGCGGTTACGCGGAAAACCAGGGGGCGATGCGTATCTGGCGCAAAGATTCCGACGGTGAGGTCCATCTCCTTGCCGCCTTCAGTCCATGGCGTCATGGTAATACCTCGACCAGCGAGTATCGCTGGCAGGATGGTCAGCTCGCGCTGATCGAGCTCAACGTCTACGGCAAACCGCCGGAACATATTCGCGCCCGGTTTGATGCGCAAGGCGAACTCAGCTTTATGCAGCGTGAAATCGATGGGCAGAAGCAGCAGCTTTCCAGCGATCAGGTTGCGCTATATCGCTATCGGGCAGAGCAAATACGCCAGACCAGCGATGCACTGCGTCAGGGACGCGTCATGCTGCGCCAGGGGCGGTGGCATGCTGACAGGACGGTAACCACCTGCGAAGGTCAGACCGTGAAGCCTGACCTCGATACGCTGGCGTTGGCGCATATTGAGCGTCGTCAGAACCACTCATCCGTCGAGGTGAGCGTGGCGTGGCTGGAAGCGCCGGAAGGCTCTCAGCTGCTGCTGGTGGCAAACGAAGACTTCTGTACCTGGCAGCCGACCGAAAAAAGCTTCTGAACCTTACCAGTGGTTCATCCCCATATGACCGCGGCCTCCGCCGCAGCCTCCACGTCCCATCCCCTCGCCGCGAGGAATACCCGCCTGCGCTAATGCGAGATCGAACTTCACCCGCTGCTGGGCAAGCTTCTGACCGAGAGCGTCCATCTCCTGGGCGACGGATTCGATTTTCGCGCTGTCAGGTTTATCGGTGGTTAACAGCGCGTTGTATTCATAGCGTTTTGAAATGAGCTGCTGACGTAAAACGCGAGTTTGCTCATAGAAATCATTATGCAGCTTCTGGGCAGTGGCCTGCTGGTCGGTCGTCAGCTGACTATAGCCCTGGGGGCCCATACCGGTACCGTTATTCCAGTGGTGCCTTGCCCAGGCTGAGCTACTGCCGAAAGTCAGCGCGGCGAGGGCAATCAGCGTCAGCGTCATTTTTTTGTTCCGTTTCATAGTTTATTCTCCTGCCTTATGGTTACTCAGTGATTTGCATCTTCCGTGCCAGAGTGGAAAGGCCGCAGGATATCGGGCGTTGAATGCTTTTCAGCGGACGAGAGCGAGTAAAAATGACTCGCGGTAAAGGGCGCAGCGGGTCATTTTTACTCGATCGCCTTCCCGGTTTGCGCCCAGGGAGAGGTTAGAGGCGGCGGAATAGTGGCATGATTTCTGCTGGGCTATGCGGTGTCTGAGGAAAGGGAGTTGTCATGAACGTGATGCGGTTGTCTAAGGATTCCGTCGCCGTTGGGCTGAGCTGGTTGTTAACCGGCCTTATCTTACTGCTGGTGTGCCTGTTTTCTGCGTTAATCGTGCGTGACTATGGCCGTGAAAATGAAGCCGCACGCCAGACTATCCAGGAAAAAGGCAGCGTGCTGATCCGCGCTCTTGAGTCCGGAACCCGGGTCGGAATGGGAATGCGTATGCATCATTCCCAGCTGCAGGCGCTACTGGAGGAGATGGCCTGGCAGCCCGGCGTGTTGTGGTTCGCGGTGACAGATGAGAACGGTAAAATTATCGCCCATAGCGACCCGCGGCGGGTCGGTGAGTCGCTCTACCCCGCCAGCACCCTGCGAGAGCTGAATATCGGTAGCGAGGAGCGCTGGCGCCGCCTCGAACAACCGGAGCCGGCGCTGGAGATTTATCGCCAGTTTCGCCCGCTTAACAGCGGTGGGCATCATATGCGCATGATGATGCGTCGCGAATCTGCCGATCTCCGTAATCAGGCGCCCCAGGTCATTTTTATTGCCTTTGATACCCGCGAGCTGGATGCCGACCATGCTCGTGGCCTGCGCAATATGGTCATCATGCTCTGCGCGGCAGGCGTAGTCATGACGGCAACGGTGCTGGCGCAGTTCTGGTTTCGCCGCTATCAGCGTTCGCGCAAGCAGCTGCAGGAAGCGACGGCGCGAAAAGAAAAGCTGCTGGCGCTCGGTCATCTGGCCGCGGGCGTCGCCCATGAAATCCGCAACCCGCTATCATCCATAAAAGGGCTGGCCAGGTATTTCGCCGAGCGGACCCCAGCCGATGGCGAAGCGCATCAGTTGGCCCTGGTGATGGCCAGGGAAGCCGATCGCCTGAACAGGGTCGTCAGCGAGCTGCTGGAACTGGTGCGTCCGGCGCATTTAAAATATCAATCGGTTGATTTAAATGAAGTCATTACGCATTCGCTTCAACTGGTTAGCCAGGATGCCGCCAGCCGGGCGATATCTCTGAAGTTTATCGCGCAGCCCGCGCTATGCCGCATCCAGGCCGATCCGGATCGTTTAAAACAGGTGCTGCTCAACCTTTATCTCAATGCTATCCATGCCATTGGCCGCGATGGCGTGATTACGGTGGCGGTGAGAGAGTGCGGCGATGGGCGAGTAAAGGTGAGCGTTGCGGACAGCGGCAAAGGGATGACGGCGGAACAGCTACAGGCCATTTTTACACCGTACTTCACTACCAAGGCCGACGGCACCGGGCTGGGGCTGGCGGTGGTGCAGAACATCGTTGAGCAGCACGGCGGAACAATTGACGCCGAGAGCACTCCCGGCAAGGGCGCGCTATTTACGCTCTATTTGCCGGTTAATGGGCAACAGAAGGATGAACAAGGATGAGTGGCGAGCAGGTCGATATTCTGGTGGTGGACGATGACATCAGCCACTGCACTATCTTACAGGCGTTGTTGCGGGGCTGGGGTTATCGGGTTGCGCTGGCTTACAACGGCGTACAGGCGCTGGAACAGGTGCGCGAGAAGGTGTTTGATCTGGTGCTATGCGACATCCGCATGGCGGAGATGGATGGCATCGAAACGCTGAAAGAGATCAAAACCTTGAATCCGTCGATTCCCGTTCTGATTATGACAGCGTACTCCAGCGTCGACACCGCTGTGGAAGCGCTGAAATCCGGTGCGCTGGACTACCTGATTAAGCCGCTGGACTTTGACAAGCTGCAGCTGACGCTATCCGAGGCGTTGGCTCACACTCGGCAGAGCGAGTCTCCCGTTGCCGGGACTCCGGCCGCCCAGTTTGGCATGGTGGGGGATAGCCCGGCGATGCGGGCGCTGCTGAACAATATCGCCCTGGTTGCGCCCTCCGATGCGACGGTATTAATTCACGGCGAGTCGGGCACAGGGAAAGAGCTGGTCGCGCGGGCGCTGCACGCCAGCAGCGCTCGCAGCCGCCAGCCGCTGGTGATCCTCAACTGCGCGGCGCTTAACGAGTCGTTGCTGGAGTCGGAGCTGTTTGGCCATGAGAAGGGCGCGTTTACCGGCGCGGACAAACGGCGAGAAGGGCGCTTCGTTGAAGCGGACGGCGGTACGCTTTTCCTCGATGAAATTGGCGATATTTCGCCATTGATGCAGGTGCGTCTGCTGCGGGCGATTCAGGAGCGTGAAGTGCAGCGGGTGGGCAGCAATCAGACCCTTTCGGTCGATGTACGGCTAATTGCCGCCACCCACCGGGATTTAGCCGAAGAGGTCAGTGACGGGCGTTTTCGCCAGGATCTCTACTACCGCCTGAACGTCGTGACTATCGATATGCCGCCGCTGCGTCATCGCAGGGAGGATATCCCCCAACTGGCGCGCTATTTCCTGCAACGGTATGCCGAGCGTAACCGTAAAGCAGTACAGGGATTTACGCCACAGGCGATGGACTTGCTCATCCACTACGCCTGGCCGGGTAATATTCGCGAGCTGGAAAATGCGGTGGAGCGGGCGGTGGTCCTGCTGACCGGAGAGTACATCTCCGAACGCGAACTGCCGCTGGCAATTGCCGGTACGCCAGTTGCGGACGTGTTGCACGGTGATGATGTTATTCAGCCGCTGGTGGAGGTAGAGAAAGAAGCGATCCTCGCGGCGCTCGAAAAAACGGGCGGCAACAAAACTGAAGCCGCCCGTCAGTTGGGCATTACGCGCAAAACGCTGCTGGCAAAGCTCAGCCGTTAGCGGTTTTGCTCACGTTCGATAGCGCGCCAGCCGATGTCGTTACGGCTAAAGCTGCCGTCCCAGCTGATATCGCTCATCAGGGCGTAAGCGCGCTTTTGCGCTTCAGCAACGGTGCGACCCAGCGCGGTGGCGCAGAGTACCCGGCCGCCGCTGGTCAGCACGCGATCGTCATCAGCGAGTCTGGTGCCGGCGTGGAAGACCTTGCCGTCTGCCGTTTCTTCCAGCGGCAGGCCGTGGATCTCATCGCCGGTGCTGTAGTTGCCCGGATAACCACCGGCGGCGATCACGACGCCCAGCGAGGCGCGCTCGTCCCACTCGGAGGTTTTCTCATTCAGCTTACCGTCGCAGGCGGCGAGGCACAGATCCACCAGATCCGATTTCATGCGTAGCATGATCGGCTGGGTTTCCGGATCGCCAAAGCGGCAGTTGAACTCGATTACCTTCGGGTTGCCCTGTTTGTCGATCATCAGGCCCGCATAGAGGAAACCGGTGTAGGTATTACCCTCCGCTGCCATACCTTTTACGGTTGGCCAGATAATGCGTTCCATGGTGCGCTGGTGAACCTCATCGGTGACCACCGGTGCCGGAGAGTAAGCGCCCATACCGCCCGTGTTCGGGCCGGTATCGCCATTGCCCACGCGTTTATGATCCTGGCTGGTGGCCATCGGCAGGACGTGCTCGCCGTCGACCATCACGATAAAGCTCGCCTCTTCGCCGTCGAGGAACTCTTCAATGACGATGCGGTGCCCGGCGTCGCCAAAGGCGTTACCTGCCAGCATGTCTTGAACGGCGGCTTCCGCTTCTTCCAGCGTCATGGCGACAATCACGCCCTTGCCGGCGGCCAGGCCGTCGGCCTTGATAACGATGGGCGCGCCTTTCTCACGCAGGTACGCCAGCGCGGGCTCGACTTCGGTGAAGTTCTGGTATTCCGCTGTCGGAATGTTATGGCGGGCAAGAAAATCTTTGGTGAAGGCTTTAGAGCCTTCCAGCTGCGCCGCGCCTTCCGTTGGGCCGAAGATTTTCAGCCCCGCGGCGCGGAACGCATCCACAACGCCAATCACCAGTGGCGCTTCCGGGCCAACGATGGTCAGATCAATTTTCTCGCTTTGAGCAAAGCTCAGCAGCGCCGGAATATCGGTGACGCCGATAGCCACATTCTGCAGCGCTGGTTCCAGGGCGGTGCCCGCGTTACCCGGGGCGACAAAAACGGTATCGACTTTTGGCGACTGCGCCGCTTTCCAGGCCAGGGCGTGCTCGCGGCCGCCGTTGCCAATAACTAATACTTTCATCGTCTGCTCCGTGAATTAATGGCGGAAGTGGCGCATGTCGGTGAAGATCATCGCGATGCCGTGCTCATCGGCGGCGGCAATCACCTCTTCGTCGCGAATAGAACCGCCGGGCTGAATGACGCAGCTCACGCCAACGGCAGCGGCGGCATCAATACCGTCGCGGAACGGGAAGAAGGCGTCGGAGGCCATTGCCGAACCTTTCACCTCCAGTCCCTCATCGCCTGCTTTAATCCCGGCGATTTTGGCAGAGTAAACGCGGCTCATCTGACCTGCGCCTATTCCGATGGTCATGTTCTCTTTGGCATAAACAATGGCGTTAGATTTAACGAATTTCGCAACGATCCAGCAGAACAGCGCATCGCGCAGCTCCTGCTCGGTCGGCTGGCGTTTGGTAACCACGCGCAGTTCGCCTTCTGTGACCATACCCAGATCGCGGTCCTGAACCAGCAGGCCGCCATTAACGCGTTTGAAGTCCAGACCCGGCACGCGCTGCGTCCACTGACCGCAGGTCAGAACGCGGACGTTCTGTTTCGCAGCAGTGATCTTCAGGGCCTCTTCCGTCGCAGACGGTGCGATGATCACTTCAACGAACTGGCGGGAGATGATGGCCTGCGCGGTTTCGGCATCCAGTTCGCGGTTAAACGCGATAATGCCGCCGAAGGCTGAGGTCGGGTCAGTTTTGTATGCGCGGTCGTAGGCATCCAGAATAGAGGTGCTTACCGCTACGCCACATGGGTTGGCGTGCTTCACAATAACGCAGGCCGGCTCACTGAATTCTTTGACGCATTCCAGCGCGGCATCGGTGTCGGCAATGTTGTTATAGGAGAGGGCTTTACCCTGAACCTGCTGTGCCGTGGCGACAGAGGCTTCTTTGATTTCTTCTTCTATATAGAAGGCAGCCTGCTGGTGGCTATTTTCACCGTAACGCATATCCTGCTTCTTAATGAAGTTCAGGTTCAGGGTGCGCGGGAAGCGGCCAGCGGCTTCTTTGCTCTCGCCGTGATAGGCCGGAACCATGCTGCCGAAGTAGTTGGCAATCATGCTGTCGTAGGCGGCGGTGTGTTCGAATGCTTTAATGGCGAGGTCGAAGCGGGTGTCGAGGGTCAGGGAGCCTTCGTTCGCATCCATCTCTTTAATAATGGCATCGTAGTCGCTGCTCTTCACCACGATGGCGACGTCTTTATGGTTCTTCGCCGCCGAGCGAACCATGGTTGGGCCGCCGATATCAATGTTTTCTACCGCATCTTCCAGCGAGCAACCCTCGCGGGCAACGGTTTGAGCAAACGGATACAGGTTAACAACCACCATATCAATAGGCGCGATACCGTGTTGTTCCATAATGCCGTCATCCTGGCCGCGGCGGCCGAGAATGCCGCCGTGAACTTTCGGATGCAGAGTCTTCACGCGTCCGTCCATCATTTCCGGGAAACCGGTGTAGTCAGAGACTTCGGTAACCGGCAGACCTTTCTCAGCCAGCAGGCGTGCGGTACCACCCGTAGACAGTAGCTCGACACCACGAGCGGAAAGCGCCTGCGCGAATTCGACGATACCGGCCTTGTCAGAAACACTGAGCAGGGCGCGGCGGACTGGACGACGTTGTTGCATGGTATTAAATCCCCAGGATTTGAATATTACAGAGAGCGTTAGGTGAGTTTTTGCCTAAAAACTCACCTAACGCACCCAACCGGGCATCCTTGTTATAGCGCGGCATTGTAACGAAAACGTTTGCGCAACGCTCGCGAATTTTTATCTTTCTCTTTTTAGCCCTGAACGACGGCTTATATAGAGAGGTGGCGTGGCTTTTGTTTTGGGGTATCGCCCGACATCTGTGGATAATTCTGTGCGTAACAGGGTATAAAGCGGGGTTTTGCTGGGGAATGCAGCAGTCAGTCATTTTTCTGCAATTTAACTATTGCGGATGCCCGGGAACTCCCTATAATGCGCCTCCATCGACACGGCAGATGTGAATCACTTCACACAAACAGCCGGTTGGTTGAAGAGAAAAAATCCTGAAAAACAGGGTTGACTCTGAAAGAGGAAAGCGTAATATACGCCACCTCGCAACGATGAGCGAAAGCCGCGTTGCACTGCTCTTTAACAATTTATCAGACAATCTGTGTGGGCACTCAAAGTGACATGGATTCTTAACGTCTTCGGACGAAAAATGAATACCAAGTCTCAAAGAGTGAACACG
>NZ_JAIFJY010000031.1:0-40671 GCF_051835185.1 Klebsiella sp. K5-306 | reverse complement strand
CGGTAAAGTTCTTTGTCTGTCATAGTCACCAACATAAGATCGCGGTCCTGTGCTGAGCAAAATGAAGGCTTAGCGTACACGACGCGTGTGAATTGTGCTGAGACGACAATAACGCTTTGTGCTGACAATACAGGTGCGCATAACAAAGATTATGTTAAATATTAAAATAAATAACATAAAAATCAATATGTTAAGACGGTAACCAGCTACTTTCCCATTCCAGCAACCAGTCATGGAAGCTTTAGAAACAGAGTCCTCTCATGAGTTTGTGATGCCTTAAATCCATGGTGAGCATAGAAACCTTTGGCTTCTTCAGTAAGCGCATGAACCATTATCGCACGAACCCCAATGTTCTCAGCTACGCGATAACACCGTAGAACTGCATCGTGGAGTAAATCGGCGCCAACCCCTTTTCCGTGCAATGAGACATCTACCGCCAGGCGAGCGAGTATAATCACCGGTATAGGATCTGGCATGTTACGCCGAAGACTACCTGTCGCTTCCGTATGGTTAACGCTACCGGTGGCCAAAGAGTAAAAACCAGCTACTTGCTTCGTACCCGTCTTGCAAACAACGAACGTTCGGGCAGCGCCAAGAGCTTGATTTTTTAAACCTCTCTGTTTTAGCCATTCATCGAGGACTGTCTCTCCACTGACGAACTCAGCCAGCTGATGAGAGCTGGATAACGGCTCGGGCGTGGTTATACGTCCCACTGAGGTTTCCTTGCCAGTAGTTTATTAATGGCGGGCTCATCCTCGACTGGTGCATCGAGCATATCGATGAACTCTGCATACTGTTCGTCGTTAAAATTGAAAACACGGCGATCAAGGATCACATTCTCCGCAGCCTTGCAGGCCATCTCCAGGATAAAGTCGGTTCGCGATTTATGAAGGATCTCTGCAGCAGCATCGATGAGTGCTCTCTGAGACTCTTTAGCTCTTAGGTTGAGTTGAACATCTGATTTCATACACACCTCTCTTGTATAGCAATTGATATACAAGAATAACACAACACGAACGTATAGCAAATGCTATACACTTCAAAGTACCGATAATGCGTTTTATGTTAAATATCATACATTTAATGAAAGATGATGGCTGATCTTCTGCAATAGTCAGCTCATTATCGCTGCAGGCGTGGCTTCATTCTGGATAGATGGAGTCTTTTCTGGCATTAATGCCCTGAAGACGAACACGGTCGTTATCAGGCAAATGGATACCCATCATGCGAAGAATAAAGCCGCGCCACCCCCGGTTAACCTGACCGTTATAGTCATACAGGTCTGCATTTTCTTTTTTAAGCTTTGACCATTCATGCATGAGTGTTAGTGCATCGAGCTCGGTGATGTGCTTCACTTCATCGCCGATACGTACTGTGTTAATGCCTCTTCCCGTCATGATGATCCCCTCCGGCAATATCAGTTTCAGATTAACGCTGTTATGATGATGATTTAACTACACACTAAAGGCAATCTAACGTTTAATCATACCTCTGATAATAAAGAACATCATGGTTAATGAAAACACAATCAGAAGCCAGCCAAAGGGTTTGGCATCAAAAACAGTAGTGATGCAATCATTAGTACAGGTAACCAACTTCGGGGTGACAATAGAAATTCCCCACCCAAAAATAACTACCATAGTGCCTGCTACTGCGGCTAAGAAAAAAGTGGTGAAGAATGCGCATCCGACTACAAGTAACAATCCAATCAGTTCAAATATCATATTCATGATTGCGCTCCAGGTGAGATAACTGCGAACAGACTGATGCTGGCTGTTTTATTTAACATATTTCCAGACGCCTGCAGGAATTTTATCATAAAACTTCCCCATTGCCATTTCCGCCAGCCGGTGATCCACTGCGGCATTAAAGTGCTCAAGTTCGTCATCCGTCAGGGAATATTTATTTTTTTCTATTATCCTTTCCAGAGTTTCCTTAGATGTACAGCGGCGTAGTCTTAAAATCCATTCCTGTTTCGTCATTGGTTTTTTATATCCTGAGGTGTCCCGGTAATTTCATTTTGGAAGAAGATTTCCTTTCAGCCGGTTATGAGTGAACCATTTTGCATATATGATGTAACCTACAAAAGTTAAGAGTGCGGACAGACTATATATCCCTAGAACAGGTACCACGTGATGAAAACGTATCATCTGACCGGATTCATCTGCCAGACTCATTAATACATTGCTGTATATTTCAGTCTGAAAAAACTCGTAGTAAGGTACCATCACTACATGAAGAAAAAATAAATTAAGCAGATACGTCAGAGAAAACGCGTGTTCCTGCCCGTTATAGGGCGCATACTGCGCAAAGGCGAAAATCCAGCCTGTGAAAAGCAGAAAACACATCGTGAAATACACCACCACCCATATCGCTGTTTTCATCACTGCCCCTCAGTTATATAATTTTTCTGTAACGCAAATTTCTTCAGGCGTTATGGCCCGTGCCGTTCTGCTTCAGATAATCACTGATGCTCAGGCCGGACAAGCGAATTTTATCCGAAATCTCCCTGAACTGCTCCTCCCAGCCGTCCTGCAGCTCCCTGATTGCCGCGATCTGGAAAGCAACACTGAAAGGCGTTCTGCCCAGTTTCTCGGAAAGCCAGAAAAGATGCGTACCGATCTCTTCATCCGGGACCGGTTCAAGCGCATCACTCAGTAAGGTTTTTTCGTCTTCCTGCCAGGGATGACCGGCTCGCGGAAAACGCGGATCAGGCTGGCGGTCTTTTTTCTCCCTTTTTTCCCGTCTGGCAACGGTCGGCGCTTCGCCTTTTTTCATGCTGACGCGTGCTTTCATGGCGCCGATGGCCGCCACGGCCCGCACCAGGGTTTCACGCTCCTGGCGCGTGAGCAGGCTGTCCTCACAAATCAGGGTGTTCAGGTTATCGATCAGCGTATTCAGTCCGGGTTCAGTGACTTTCATTTTATGCTCCTGTTCCTTGTGTGGTGGCGATCAGTCCCGGCTCTCATTCACCTGAACGATGACCGGCAGGCCTGCATCAAAACAGGCCTGATACCAGCTGGCCACCTGCAGGGGATCGCCCTCTTTTATCCGGCGTATGCCGCCGGCATCCGTCAGCTGCAGGCAGGTGGTACCGTCCAGACGGATCACGTAGGCCGCTTCCCTGATGGTGTAATGGCCGTCACCCAGCTGCAGCTCCACCGCGTCACCGGCAGCCGTCTGGCGTAACGGCAGACGCCGGACGTCGGTCAGTCGTTGTCGTGCCGTTTCAGCCTCGCGTTCTGCCTGGAAGAGCGGTTCTGCAATGCCGCGACCGGCCTCCGTCAGCTCGACGGCCAGCTGCAGGTTCGGCGCGCGCAGGGTGCGCAGCCAGCCCGCGGCTTCCATGCGCCGGCAGGAGGCGCGCAGGTTCGGTCCGTACACCGGGGCGTCCCCGCCCTGCTCCAGCACCCGCTCGATATCCCGCGTCGCCACCGGCCCCGGACGTTTCGCATCGAGGGCGGCCAGCACAATCAGTACCCGTCGCTGCAGCGGCGACGGCCTGCGGGAGGTTGTTACTGCTGCCATGAACGTTGTTCTGCTGTGGGAGCGCGCAGGAGCATTCCGGTGAGGCGCAGATGGTCCCTGTCGGCGACGTCTTCCGGGGCACGGCCCGCCATCGCCAGGTGGTACCAGAGTTCGATCGCGCTGCGTGCCCGGGCAATCTCCGCATCGGCATCATTGCAGTCCGCACGGTTTGCCCGTTCAAGACACGCGTTAATAAAATCTTCCGTGTCGCCAAGCATGGTTTCATAACTCAGGTGAAAGAATACTTTCTCATCCATCCTGCACGCTCCGTCTGATTATGTGATTAAAGAAGATAAATCATATTATATATGATTTGTTATTCATCATTTAAACATCATATCAGATATTATTATGCGGTTAATGATAAATATCATATCAAGTATGATTTTGTGAGTGTGACTTAATTATCATATCACTTACCGGTTTCCCGCCGCGCAGATCCGATTTCTGGCTAAGTCGGATCTCTGTAACACACATGTATTTTCCCCGGAAAGTAATGGACGTATACCAGCGTGACAGCGTCATCTGACACTTTCACACATTCGATTTTCCGAATATATGGTTGTTTTTTTTGTCTTCGGGCGTATGCTTTACGCAACCGAACAGGAGGAATAATGCCCCTTACAGCCCTTAAGCTTTTCAAAAACCTGTCCGATGAAACCCGTCTGGGTATTGTCCTGCTGCTCAGGGAGCTGGGAGAACTGTGCGTCTGCGATTTCTGCACGGCGCTGGATGAGTCCCAGCCCAAGATCTCCCGTCATCTGGCAATGCTCCGGGAAAGCGGTCTATTGCTGGATCGCAAGCAGGGGAAATGGGTTCATTATCGCTTATCCCCGCATATTCCTTCCTGGGCTGCTCAGGTGATTGAGCAGGCCTGGTTAAGCCAACAGGACGACGTACAGGCCATCGCCCGTAAGCTGGCATCGGCAAACTGCTCTGGTAGCGGTAAGGCTGTTTGCATCTAAAAAATTTGCCTGAACATATGTGTTTTTTCGAATGTATGAGGTATTCAGAATGAAGACGTTAACGGTGTTTGACCCGGCAATGTGCTGCAGTACCGGTGTATGTGGTTCAGATGTCGATCAGGTTCTGGTTGATTTTTCTGCTGATATGCAGTGGCTGAAAGGACGTGGCGTACAGGTTGAACGTTACAACCTGGCGCAGCAGCCCATGAGCTTTGTTCACAATGAGAAAGCGAAAGCCTTCCTCGATGCATCCGGCGCAGAAGGGCTTCCGCTGCTGTTGCTGGACGGCGAAACGGTGATGGCTGGGCGATACCCAAAACGCGCTGAGCTGGCTCGCTGGTTCGGTATTCCGCTGGAGAAGGTAGGGTTAGCTCCCACCAGTTGCTGTGGTGGTAATACTTCCTGTTGCTGAATATGTCAGGAGGACATATGAAATTATTACAGAATATCCCGCCTTACCTGTTTTTTACTGGCAAGGGTGGTGTAGGAAAAACTTCCATTTCCTGCGCGACGGCTATCCACCTTGCCGAACAGGGTAAGCGGGTTTTGCTGGTCAGTACCGACCCGGCCTCCAATGTCGGTCAGGTATTCGATCTGGCTATCGGTAACACGATTCGCCCTGTGACAGCAGTTCCTGGGCTTTCTGCTCTGGAGATTGACCCGCAGGAAGCCGCCCGGCAATATCGGGCCAGAATCGTTGATCCTATCAAAGGTCTTCTGCCTGATGACGTTGTTAACAGTATCAGCGAGCAGCTTTCAGGAGCCTGCACCACTGAGATTGCGGCGTTTGATGAGTTCACCGGCTTATTGACAGACGCTTCCCTGCTGACCCGTTTCGATCACATCATTTTTGATACCGCGCCGACGGGCCACACGATTCGCCTTCTCCAGCTTCCTGGTGCCTGGAGTAGCTTTATTGAAAGCAATCCAGATGGTGCCTCCTGTCTTGGCCCGATGGCCGGGCTGGAAAAGCAGCGTGAGCAGTATGCTCATGCGGTAGAGGCGTTATCCGACCCTGAACGTACCCGCTTGGTTCTGGTTGCACGACTGCAAAATTCTACGCTGCAGGAAGTCGCCCGCACTCATGAGGAACTGGCTGAGATTGGCCTGAAAAATCAATATCTGGTGATTAATGGTGTGCTGCCTGAAGCCGAAGCTGAACATGACGCCCTGGCCGCGGCGATATGGCAACGTGAGCAGGAGGCACTGGCAAATCTTCCTGCCGGTTTATCTGAGCTACCGACAGATACCCTGTTACTCCAGCCAGTCAATATGGTTGGTGTTTCAGCATTGAAGGGACTGCTGGCTACCCGTTCTGAGGCATTACCGCTCCCGGTAACGAACATCCTGTACACGCCTGAAAACTTATCACTCTCTGGCCTGGTCGATGATATCGCTCGCAGTGAACACGGCCTGATTATGCTGATGGGCAAAGGTGGTGTAGGGAAAACCACGATGGCTGCCGCCATCGCCGTCAGGCTGGCCGACATGGGATTTGACGTGCATCTCACGACCTCTGATCCTGCTGCGCACCTGAGTACAACGCTGAACGGCAGCCTCAAAAACCTGCAGGTCAGCCGCATCAACCCTCACGATGAAACCGAACGCTATCGCCAGCATGTTCTTGAGACGAAGGGAAGAGATCTGGACGAAGCAGGGAAACGGTTACTGGAAGAGGATTTACGCTCTCCCTGTACTGAAGAAATTGCCGTGTTTCAGGCCTTCTCCCGTGTGATTCGTGAAGCGGGTAAGCGCTTTGTTGTCATGGATACCGCCCCTACCGGACACACGCTGCTGTTGCTGGATGCGACCGGGGCTTATCACCGAGAGATTGCCAAAAAAATGGGGAGTAAAGGTCATTTTACTACCCCCATGATGCAGCTTCAGGACCCGGATAGAACCAAAGTTCTGCTGGTTACGCTTCCTGAAACCACACCGGTGCTGGAAGCGGCAAACCTGCAGGCTGACCTTGAAAGAGCGGGGATTCATCCGTGGGGCTGGATTATCAATAACAGCCTTTCCATTGCGGATACGCGTTCTCCGTTGCTTTGTCAGCGTGCTCAACAGGAACTGCCTCAGATTGAGGCTGTTAAGAATCAGCATGCTGACCGTATAGCGCTTGTTCCGGTGCTGGCGTCAGAGCCCGCCGGTATTGAAAAGCTCAGAGAGTTGATGAGTTAATTTTTTGACATCTACAGGGCGACAAAGTCGCCCTGTCAGGAGGTTTTATGTTACTGGCAGGCGCTATTTTTGTCCTGACCATTGTTTTGGTTATCTGGCAACCAAAGGGATTAGGGATCGGCTGGAGTGCAATGCTGGGCGCGGGACTGGCTCTGATATCTGGCGTTGTGCATGTGGGCGATATTCCGGTGGTGTGGAATATCGTCTGGAACGCGACGGCGACCTTTATTGCCGTGATTATTATCAGCCTGCTGCTTGATGAGTCCGGCTTTTTCGAATGGGCGGCATTGCATGTTTCGCGCTGGGGTAACGGTCGTGGCCGTTTGCTCTTTACGTATATCGTTCTGCTTGGTGCAGCGGTGGCGGCACTGTTTGCCAACGATGGTGCGGCACTTATTCTGACGCCGATAGTCATCGCCATGCTGCTGGCATTAGGGTTCAGCAAAGGCACGACACTGGCATTCGTCATGGCTGCCGGGTTTATTGCCGATACAGCCAGCCTGCCGCTTATCGTGTCCAACCTGGTTAACATCGTTTCTGCAGACTTCTTTGGACTGGGCTTCACCGAGTATGCGTCGGTAATGGTGCCGGTGGATATTGCAGCCATTGTTGCCACGTTGGTTATGCTGCATTTGTTCTTCCGCAAGGATATCCCACCGACTTACGACCTGGCTCTTCTGAAAGCACCGGCAAAAGCGATTAAAGATCTGGCAACCTTCAGAACCGGCTGGATAGTTTTAATACTTCTGCTGGTTGGGTTCTTTGTCCTTGAGCCGCTTGGTATTCCCGTTAGCGCGATTGCGGCTGTTGGAGCTGTGATCCTGTTTGCAGTAGCTAAACGAGGCCATGCCATTAAAACTGGCAAAGTGCTGCGCGGTGCGCCATGGCAGATCGTCATCTTCTCATTGGGGATGTACCTGGTGGTCTACGGTCTGCGCAACGCCGGGCTAACCGAATACCTTTCAGGTGTGCTGAATGTACTTGCGGATAAAGGACTCTGGGCTGCAACGCTGGGTACTGGCTTCCTGACGGCTTTCCTGTCTTCCATCATGAACAACATGCCTACCGTGCTGGTTGGCGCTCTTTCTATCGATGGAAGCACCGCAACAGGCGTTATCAAAGAAGCGATGATCTACGCCAACGTGATTGGCTGCGATCTGGGACCTAAAATTACACCTATTGGTAGCCTGGCAACGCTGCTCTGGCTGCATGTCCTTTCACAGAAGAATATGACCATCACCTGGGGATACTATTTCCGCACCGGGATCGTCATGACTCTGCCTGTGCTGTTTGTAACGCTGGCAGCGCTGGCGCTACGTCTCTCTTTCACTTTGTAATGAGATACTGATATGAGCAACATCACCATTTATCACAACCCGGCCTGCGGCACGTCGCGTAATACGCTGGAGATGATCCGCAACAGTGGTAATGAACCGACCGTTATTCATTACCTTGAAAATCCACCGTCACGCGATGAGCTGGTCAAACTCATTGCAGATATGGGCATTTCAGTCCGGGCTTTGCTGCGCAAAAACGTCGAGCCTTATGAAGAACTGGGGCTTGAGGAAGATAAGTTTACTGACGATCAGTTAATCGATTTTATGCTTCAGCATCCGATCCTGATTAACCGTCCGATTGTGGTGACACCGTTGGGAACGCGTCTGTGCCGCCCTTCCGAAGTGGTACTGGATATTCTTCCGGATGCGCAAAAAGGCGCATTTGCTAAGGAAGACGGCGAGAAAGTAGTAGATGAGGCAGGGAAACGGCTGAAATAACCGAAAGGGGGCGATGCCCCCTTTCTCCTGCCTCAGCGTCCGGGTACCGGACTGTCCGGCAGCGTACAGCTCCCTTTTCCCAGCTGACGCTGCAGCAACACCGTGTCCAGCCAGCGGCCATGCTTGAAACCGATGTCCTTCAGCGTGCCGATTTCAGTAAATCCGGCGCGAAGATGCAGCGCTACAGACGCGACGTTCGCACTGTCCCCCACAACCGCTATCATCTGGCGGTATCCCTGAGACCGGGCCCATGTTAAGGCATGATCGAGTAAGGCTTTTCCGCCCCCCTGCCGCTGATAAGCCGGATCGATGTACACCGAATTTTCAACCGTAAACCGGTAGGCATGGCGTTCGCGGTAGCGGGAGAGATAACAGTAGCCGATGACCGTCTCCCCCTGCAGGGCGATATACCAGGGAAATCCACGTGACTGAACATTTTTCACCCGGGCAAGCATTTCCTGCGTGTCCGGGGGTTCCGTCTCGAAGCTGCCTGTGCCGTGCAGGACATGATGGGCGTAAATGCGCCGTATGGCGGGAATGTGCTGCTCTTCAGCATTGATAATGTGCATTGTATGACTCCTGTGACGTTGACTGACACACTACCGGAATTCGCGACGGCAGATTAAGCGCTTCATCTTATGACCTGTATAAGGAAATGTTTTAAGTGGAGGTAGGGCGTCGCCCCACCTGTCAGCCCGCCATTTCAGCCAGCAGGTCCACGCCTACCGGGTCGTCCTTCAGCAGTGGCGTCAGGGCAATGCGCTGTGCATAATGCCCGGCAACGTCGTCGATCAGCGGCAGTTCGCGACGGGCACGGGTGACCAGGAACGGGGAGGACGGCTTCGCGGCCGCGAGGCTGTTATTGATGACCCACGCCCAGGGTTCAATCCCGGCCCGGCGTAAGTCCTGCTGCAGCCCGGCCGCTTCCAGTACCGGCGTGGTTTCGGCAAGCGTCACGATAATGACTCTGGTCTTCTCCGGATCCTGCAGCTGCATCATTGGCGTTATCACGTGATCGTGAGCCTGCCCCATCTGGCGCACCATTTCCCGGTGATAGGCCCCGGTTGCATCCAGCAACAGCAGCGTATGCCCGGTGGGCGCAGTGTCTATAATGACAAAATGGTCGTTGGCCTCTTTGATGATCCGGGAGAATGCCTGAAACACGGCAATCTCTTCGGTGCAGGGGGAACGGAGATCTTCCTCCAGTACCGCCAGTCCCTCTTCATCCAGACCTTTTCCCTGATTTTCCAGCACAAAGCGACGATAGCGCTCAGTCTCTGCTTTTGGATCGATACGGCTGACCTGAAGGCCTGGCAGCGAGCCATCCAGGGTGTAAGACAGGTGGCTGCCGGATCGGAGGTGGTCAGGTGGACTTTATGACCGCGTCTGGCCAGCGAGACCGCGACCGCAGCCGCCACCGTGGTTTTCCCCACGCCCCCTTTTCCCATCGTCATGACCAGCCCTTTTCCCGCTCGGCTGAGGTCCTCCACCAGGGAGGCAAGCTCCGGTAAATCGACCGTCGTGAGCGTGGCTCCCGGATCCGGCAGAACAAGTGTGCTCTCTGTAAACAGCGCCCTCAGGGCTTCCAGACCAACCAGATTAAAAGGCTTCAGATACAGCATCGACCGGGGAAGATGCGCGAGGTTTTCAGGCATGGCCCGTAAGGCCCGTTCCTCCCGCGCCAGAATACTGTGCGCCAGCGGATCCTGTTCACCGGCAAAGGGAGGCAGCACGCCATTGATGGCAAGGTGCTGATGCTGCAGACCGATAGCCGACAGCTCCTCGTGGGTATGGGAGACCTCTTTCAGGGTCGACGCCTGTGCGCGGGCAACCAGAACCAGTCGCGTGAGTGCCGTATCAGAGAGGGCTTTCACTGCGTCAGCGTACTGGTCCTGTTGTTTCTCCAGCCCCACCAGAGGGCCGAGGTTCGCCGCAGCATCAGGATGTGCATCGAGGTACCCGCTCCAGGCGCCCGGCAGCTCAAGCATACGGATGGTGTGTCCGGTTGGTGCAGTATCAAAGACGATATGATCATATTTTTCGCGCAGTTCATGACTGGTCAGCAGCGCGGTAAATTCATCAAACGCCGCGATCTCCGTGGTACATGAACCGGAAAGCTGTTCTTCAATGTTGCTGATGACATCGGCAGGCATCAGTTCACGAACAGGATCGAGCACGCGATCGCGGTAAGCCTGCGCGGCCGCCATCGGGTCAACTTCCATTGCCGCAAGGTTTTCCACGGTGCGGATACCAGTGATCCGGTGGCCCACAGTCTGGCTGAAGACCTGACCGACATTGGAGGCCGGATCGGTACTGACCAGAAGCGTTCTCCGGCCCTGGTCAGCCAGCCATACCGCCGTCGCGCAGGCCAGAGAGGTTTTCCCCACGCCGCCTTTGCCGGTGAAGAAGATAAACGGGGGGATATTCTGTAAAAATGGCATCGTCATTGTTGAGCTCCTCCGGGATTAAGGCATACGGGGAATGCTGCAGCAGCGCGGCTGCGTGCTGTCTTCATTCCAGTCCTGCGTGAGGGAAATACCGGCCCAGCGGGCGATATCTTCCCGGGACGGGAGCTTGCCCGCCATCACCAGCTGGCCGTCAAGCAGGGTAGCGGGAAGGGACTCCATTCCTGACGTGTTCAGGAAGGCCCTGATGACGGGCGTATTCAGGAACTGCTGCGGGTTCTTTGCCAAGCTGTAACGCTGAATATTCACACCATGCTTTTTCGCCCATTCGGCGCTGGCGTTCCATTTGACGGCTTCATCGCTGACCACGACGCTGCTGGTCGCACAGCAGCCTGCGGCTTCAAAGATCTCAATTTTTGACATGGACTGTTTACCTCAGTGTTGAATGATGGGGCTTTACACTGAGGTAAACGAGTGAGGCGGGAAAAAGATGCGCGGTTAATCCATTTTTTTATGGCAGCAGACGGAAGACGCATCATCCACTTCCACCTGGCAGAGTTCCGTCATCGTCTTCTTCAGATGTTTCCGGGCGCGAAGCAGGCGCGACTTAAACGCCGTCAGCGTGATCCCCAGCTCGTCGGCCAGGCGCTGCTGGGGACGCCGGTTCAGATCGGCCTCTTCTATCAGCCATCTTTCCTCGTCAGGTAAGGCCTGCAGGGTTTCAGGCAGGCAAATCTCCAGCGTTGAAACCGCCTCATGGAAGGCGTCAGGCAGCGGGATCTCGTCTTCCAGCACCACGACGTCTCTGGCGGCACGGTACTCATCCGTCAGCAGATTCCTCGCCGTCCGGTACAGCCAGGCCCGCGGGTTCTCCATTTCACAGAAGCGGTCTGCACAGGCCCGGGCGCGCAGGAAGACTTCCTGAAGCAGATCGGCTGCCTGCTCCCGATCGCCTGTCCTTGATGCCAGAAAACGGGAGAGCTCTGCTTCATGCTGTTGCCAGAACACGCTCATGCAGTTGTTGAATGCCGTTACATCACTCATACCAGCCCTCAGATTTTGCTCTGATTCACCCGCCGGGAAAGTGCTTCTGCCGACTCTTTACGTTCACTGTAGCGATCGACGAGATACGCTGCATACTCCCGGGTCAGCAGGGTAAACTTCATCAGCTCTTCCATTACATCCACAATACGGTCGTAGTACGGGGATGGTTTCATCCGTCCGTCTTCATCAAACTCCTGCCAGGCTTTCGCTACCGAGGATTGATTAGGTATAGTAATCATTCGCATCCAGCGGCCAAGAATACGCATCTGGTTTACCGCATTGAAAGACTGGGAGCCTCCGCAGACCTGCATGACGGCCAGGGTTTTTCCCTGAGAAGGGCGTACTGCGCCCTCTGATAGTGGTATCCAGTCAATCTGGGCTTTCATAATGCCGGTCATCGCACCATGACGTTCAGGAGAGCACCATACCATCCCTTCAGACCAGCGCACCATTTCGCGAAGTTCCATAACCCTGGGATGCGTATCCGCTGCATCATCCGGCAGAGGGAGACCGGAAGGATTAAAGATGCGGACATCCGCACCCATGGCGGTAAGAAGCCGGGCAGCCTCTTCGGTGGCCAGACGGCTGTAGGACCGCTCTCGAACGGAACCGTACAACATCAGGATCCGGGGAGGATGGTCAACTGTCTTTACACCCAGGCGGACCCCGGTGAGACCTGTATCAAACAGCTCAGGAACAACATTTTTCAGTTCAGCAATCATTTTTTCTCCGGTGGTGACATAAAACCAGGCGGGGCATATTCGTCTGCACAGCACTCTTCTGTCAGAAAGGCAATCAATGCAGCAAGGTTGTCATAACAGGCGTGGCAGAACAGTGTTCTCCCCTGCCTTTCCTGGCGAACCAGTGAGACGGATATCAGCGATGAAAGATGATGACTCAGGGTCGAGGCCGGAATGGCGAGATGTTGCTGCAGTTCCCCCACGGGCAGTCCCTGACGTCCGGCCTTAACGAGTGTTTTGTAAATATCGAGACGAGTGGTGTGGCCAAGTTCTTTCAGCACCATCGCGGCGATTTTCAGCTCCATCCCATTCCTCGTAATTTTATTTCTATATTTCCAGAATAATAGAAATATATAGTGAGCGCAACCACGTCCATAATATGACTCCATCTCCGGGGCCTTACACTTACGCGGCATGGAGAAAACATGATCGGTGTTTATACCTCTCAGAAATGAGGTACGTCACAATATATATGGAAAAATGCATATGAATCCGTCACAGTAGAAACCGATTCCCGCTAAAAATAAAATGACCTTCATCCTTTGCTGACGGGCGCATTATGTCCCGCCGCCGGGAAGCCCAGGCAGGCTCGTTTTCTGACTGCCTATGAATACAGCAAACATACGGTACAGAGAAATGGCAGAGATCATCATTAGAAAAATGCACGAAGAGGACTGGTGTGCAGTCAGGGAAATTTATCAGGAAGGAATTGCAACAGGGAACGCCACCTTTCAGACCGCAGCACCTGAGTGGCTGGAATGGAATGAAGGGCATCTTCAGGACTGCCGCTACGTCGCCACTGTTGATAACAGAGTGGTGGGATGGGCTGCGCTATCTCCTTTTTCCCGCCGGCATGCATACCGCGGTGTCGCAGAGCTGAGCATTTATGTCAGTACTCATTTTCAGGGAAAAGGCGCGGGCAGGGCTTTGCTCTCCGGGCTGATAAAGGGCTCGGAAAGTGCGGGTTTCTGGACGCTACTTGCTGGCATCTTTCCGGAAAACCAGGCCAGTGTTGCTTTACATCGCAGCCAGGGATTCAGGGAAGTCGGCTGCCGGGAAAAAGTGGGTGAAATGAACGGAAAATGGAGAGATGTTCTCATTCTGGAAAGGCGTAGCCGGACAGTGGGTTGCTGAAAAAAAGAATGCCTCTGTTCATCAGAGGCATTCTGTCCTGGAAGGGACTTTATTCCGGTGAGGGTGACTTCAGTTGCGGCATAAACAGCTGGCAGCACGCAACAGCTACAAGCCCGCCAGACAGCGGAGCGGCCCAGTACAGCCACTGATTATCCCAGTATCCCATGGCCAATGCCGGCCCGAAGCTACGGGCCGGGTTCATGCTTGCCCCCGTCAGCGGCCCGCCAATAAAAGCATCAAGAAAAACAGCAATGCTGATAATCGCGGGGTTTCTGGTCGTTAGGATGCTCATAATCAGAATAAAAGTCATGACACCTTCGATGAAAAAGGCATTGTACAGTGATACCCCCATATGGACCCGGGTCACCCCGGCCAGCAGGGAGTGGCCAAAGACAGCCTTCAGGCACAGTGCAGCAGCGCCGGCCCCTAACAACTGAGCCACGATGTAATTCATGGTTGCCCTGAAAGAGCAGGCCCCGATCAGATAAAAAATCAGGCTTACCACGGGGTTAAGGTGTGCTCCGCTGTCAACAACGGGTAAAAAGTGGGTCTTCCGCAACTTAGGTGGACAAAAATTGATGAAACTTTTTAGTTAACAAGGATCTAAGCTGTTTTAAGTTATGTATAACAAAATGGCCTCACTTAAGAGACTTTTACAGCTACCGCGCGGGTGGCAAACCTGCCGACAGATTACTGGTACTGATGGAATAACCCTCCATCTCCGCGCCACACGTAAAACGGCATCATGTCCTGAGTGCCTCACGCACAGTCATTCTGTTCATAGTTGCCGGCGGAGGCGAGTACAGCATCTTCCATGCTCAGGCCAGGCCCTCTGGTTAGTCTTCGCCATCCGGCACTGGTACTGTCGTAACCCTTCCTGTTCACGTAAAATTTTTGCTGAATCGCTTGCTCCCTTTGCAGGCCCGCAGCAGCAGTCTTCTGCATTGCTGAAAAATCTGCAGCATCAGCTGGGGCTTATCGCAGGTGGTGAAGCAGGGAGACGAGCTGCAGTAGCTTCAGGAATACAGATCAGCGCGGATACTTTACTGCGCAGAGTGGTTCAAGCTCCGGAACAAACAGAGAACCGGACCAGGCATGTTGGTATTGACGAGTGGGCATGGCATCGGGGCCACAGGTACGGCACACTGATCGTAAATCTTGATACCCATCGCCCCCTGGTGTTACTGCCAGGCCGGGAGCAACGCACTCTGGCGGCATGGTTCAAAAAATACCCAGAAATACAGGTCGTCTCACGCGATCGTGGGGGGATCTATGCGTTAGCTGCTCGCGATGGTGCACCGCAGGCAATACAGGTGGCCGATCGCTGGCATCTGCTGAAGAATATTGGTGATGCGCTGGAGCGCATGATGTACAGACACATGCCATTGATACGACTGGTGGCCACCGAGTTATCCCCCCAAAAAACAGAATGCTGAAGCGTCTTTGGTGCCAACGTCAACGTTACGTCGCCCTGAACGTATTAAACGAGAGCGACGTGACAAACGGTATCAGCGCTGGGCTGAGGTAGACTCTCTTCATAAAAAGGGTTGTGGGATAAGAGAAATATCGCGTATCACCGGACTGTCCCGGGTGACGGTTCGCCGGTGGATACAGTCAAAAGCGTTCCCTGAAATATCAACTAAGCCACCCAGACCCGGGTTACTTGAACCATGGCAGGAATGGCTGGAAGAACAACGGATAAACGGTAACCATAATGCCGGGCAGCTATGGCGGGAGATGGTAAATGCTGGCTTCACCGGGAGCGAAACGACGGTCAGGGATGCTGTGGCTAAGTGGCGTAAGCAGGTTAACAGTCCCGTTATCGCCCCAGTTCGACTCCCCTCAGCATCCAGAGTAAGCCGCTGGTTAATGCCCTGGCGAATGATCAGAGGAGAAGAAAACTATGCATCCCGCTTCATCGAATCGATGTGCCAGAAAGAACCGCAACTGAAAATGGCGCAACAGCTGTCGCTCGACTTCTATCGAATGTTGAAAACGAAGAATAAATCGCAGTTAAATCAATGGTTCTCTGACGTCAGTCAAAGTGGGCTCATTGACCTTCAGCGTGTTGCGGCCGGTATGGAAGCGGATGCAACAGCAATACACGAAGCGATAAGCAGCAGATGGAGTAATGGCGTTGTGGAAGGCCATGTAAACCGCCTGAAGATGCTGAAACGGCAGATGTACGGTCGAGCTGGCTTCGAGTTACTGCGACGACGAGTCATGAGCCCTCTGGCTTAAACAACTCCACCTAAGTTGCGGAAGACCCAGTTTTGCACCGTTGGTAACAGTATAGCAGCGGTGTTTGACGTTCTGGCCATGCATGACATAGGCACGCATCGCGCGGAGCTGGGAGACAATATCTGCTCGCTGCCGGTGGAACAGCACATGATCTATTTTGTGTCATCACATTCGGTGGTTATGATCATTCGTATTCTCAGCCAGTCTCAGGATACGGCGCGGCATGAACCCTGGATATAGGATATAACCGGGAACGAAAATAATAATTAAAAACAATATGATACTGATATTTTTTTCATGAACTGAATTCTCGCGCAACATAAGTTAAATTTTATTTGATCAGGGCCAATTATGATAATGGTGATGGATGCTTTTGATGACACTTATTAATTACGAAAAAAAACGCTCCCGGCGGGAGCGTAAGCCAGTGACTTCGGCGTCAAATGAGGGTCTGACAAGTGGAGCTGCGGGTTAATTCTGGGTGATCTGGCTGCGATGCTTTTCAGCCTGCTGCTGATGAATCACTGAAGACTGACCATTATTCGCCTTCTCGTGTACAACAGCGGCTTTCTCATGCTCGTTCATTTCGGAAAATGATTTTGCTGTTTCGTTAGAAGCTGCTGGCTTGGATTTCATCATTTTTTTATGCATTTCAGCCATGTCCTGATGGGCAGAAGCGTTGCCGTTTTGCATCATTTCATGGGTCATTGCAGCCTGATCGTGACCGCTCATATCCATCATTGTCATACTGTCTCCCTGAACAGCGCTTTTTTCAGAGGTTGACTGCATCTGATGGGCGGGTGCCTGGGCATTATTTACCTGGTCATGCATGTTCATTGTCTCTGCAGCCATGGCGGATGAAGCGACAGCCATAATGGCAACAAATGATACAAGGATCTTTTTCATGGTTGGGTCTCCGGTGTTTTCATACCCAAACAATCAACGGCTTATAACAGAGAAAGCATTTGATCTCAGGGCTGGTTGATCATCACGCCAGGAACCGGGCGATTGAATTATCACGCTGTCCTGATTTATGGCTGATTATAAAAAACCGCCTCTGTTTATCGCGTGACTGAACGATGACATTTTTGTCACCTTCCGGGTTTCTCCTGAATAACGGTATTAATCCATTAACAGACGCACACTGAACACAATTTCCCGCCCCTGCTGTTCTGCTGACAGCTCGCCGCCGTGAGCATGAATGATCGACCTTGTAATTGATAATCCCAGCCCCGCGCCTTCCGTGTTGTAGAACCTTGATGAGTCTGCGCGATAGAACCGGTCAAACAAACGTTCCAGATTAGCGGGAACCTGGCCGGACATCGTATTCGTAATCATCACGTTCACACAGTCACTGTCACGCTCAATGTGTATCGCTGTACAGGTGTTATCGGGAGAATACTTGATTGCATTGGAAAGCAGGTTACTGAAAGCACGTCGGAGCATATCGCTGTCTCCGGCAACAACGCCCTCTCCTTCAACCGTGATTGTCTTTCCTGTTTCGTCTGCCAGGGGCTCGAACAACTCACGTAATTCATTCAGTTCGGCTGCCAGATCCACATCATGTTTATCCAGCCGCAGCAGACCATGCTCTGAACGTGCCAGAAAAAGCATGTCACTGGTCATTCGTGACAACCTTTTCAGTTCTTCCAGGTTAGCGAATAAAATTTCGCGGTAATGCGAAACATCCCTTTCCTTAGCCAGTGCAAACTGCGTCTGCATCATCAGATTACTGACTGGTGTGCGCAGCTCATGCGCGATGTCAGACGAGAAATCTGACAGTTTCCGGAATGCCCCCTCCAGGCGATCAAACATATTATTGAACTCCTGCATGGTCTCAGAGATTTCCGGCGGAGCCAGATCGGGATTTAGACGCTGATCCAGGCTGTGTACGGTCATGGAGGAAGCCAGACTGGTCATTTCCCGTAGCGGTTTCAGACCAATACGTGTGGTCAGCCAGCCCAGAAAAACAGAAATAAAGACCAGACCGATATTGAACCAGAACAGCCAGGTACTGAGTTTGTCCATAAACAGGGTGTGATACCCAGTATCCGTGGCAACCGTAATGATGACATGTTTGCTTTTACCCTGTTCCGGCGTCACGGCAACCCGCCGCGAGATACTGCGGTACACGGTGTTATTTTCTTCCGTCTGGATCATATAGTCGAGAATATCACCCGACTTATTAAGCAGGACCGCTGGAACAACAGAATTTTTGGCATAGAGTTCAACAATTTTTTCATTTTCCATGTTTTTTATAGAAATGAATAAGCCATTGTGCCCCACCATCGCATCGTTTATTTTTTCTGATAATGACTTAATATCCGTTTTGTTCCTGAACGTCTCTGTTTTAAGAAACTCTTCGGTGAGCTGAAGTTTACCTGTCAGAAAATCGCGGTCCTGATTATCGAAATAGCCATTCAGGGTGCTAATCAGGATAAAACTTGATAACCACCATACCGTAAGCATCACCGCAGAAAAAATCAGGCTCAGGCGTGTGGTCAGGGAAATTTTGAACCTCACTCTTCTCTGATCTCCAGGACATATCCGGCACCGCGAACGGTATGGATCAGTTTTGGCTCAAAGTCATCATCAATTTTACTTCTCAGACGTCTCACGGCGACATCAATCACATTCGTATCACTGTCAAAATTCATGTTCCAGACCAGGGACGAGATAAGACTCCTGGGTAACACTTCTCCGGTGCGTTGCAGCAGCAACTCAAGCAGAACGTATTCTTTACCGGTGAGATGGATCTTCTTCCCCGAACGGATCACGGTCCGGCGCACCATATCAACGGTCATATCGGCGATGGTGCAGACTGTTGCGGCCTGCGAGCGTGCCCGGCGCAGTAGGGTTCTTACACGTGCAACCAGCTCCGTAAAATCAAAGGGCTTAATCAGGTAGTCATCTGCGCCAAGCTCCAGTCCTTTCACTTTGTCCCGCACGTTGTCCTTTGCGGTTAAAAACAGGACCGGTTCTTCGTGCCCGGACTCCCTCAGTGCGCTGATGATTTGCCACCCGTCGAGGAAAGGCAGCATCACGTCCAGTATTATCAAATCATACTGTCCCTTCGACGCGGCCCCGAGACCATCGCGGCCATTATTAAAGAGATCGGCCTGATAGCCTTCCTCAACCAGTCCCTGCTGCAGGTAACGACCTGTTTTTTGTTCGTCTTCAACGATTAAAATACGCTGCATGGTCAACTCGCTGATATGAAAGTAAAAATCTCACGCATGAGCTTTGGCTGTCCCCTAGCTGATCTGAGACGGAGCAAGCATTCCAAGCCACGCTACGGCGCCCAGAATGATAATCGCAACAACGAATTCTGTCAGGATGCTGTTTCGCATCAGGGCAACGCTGCGATCATAATTCCCTTCCCTGACCATAACTTCAAGCCGGGGACCCAGGTGAAACCGGTTTGCTGCAGCCAGAAGAAGCATCAGAACAAACAGAGCCGTCTTGGCAAGCAATATCCTCCCCCAGGAACTGTTGAATAAGGGAGTTAAGTTACCCTCAGCAATATACAGATAGTTGACCAGCGCACTCAGGATCAGGGCTACAACAATCACCGTTCCTGCCGTGGCAAATTTTGCCAGGGAGTCAGATATCACAATGACGCTCTGTGCATTATGCTCGTTTCTGCGCATCAGCAGGATAGCAAATGCAACCAGAGCACCTGTCCAGGCACCTGCAGCGCCGAGATGGGTCAGATCGCTCAGTAAATGGAGATAGTAATGCAGACCGTCATGCATAACGGCGTGTCCTCCCCAGGCAAGTGTAGCCAGCGCCACGCCCCCACTCATCGTCATCAGCAGGCAGGACAATACTCTCTTATTAGTGTAAAGGAACAAAGCACCGAGTGTGGTAAACAGGGCACAGAGTCTGACAATCCAGCTAATACCCACATCAGTTTCTTCTATCACCATCTCGATAACATGGATGGATAATTCTCTGAGGTCAGTTACTCCACTCATGGCATTAGATACCAGGAGCATATTAATGCCAGTAAGAATGATGCCTGTAACAACAGCAAAGGTTATAAACGACCTGAAATTAGTCAGGTTATAGGTTTCATGTCTGACACCGCTTATTCCATATATCTGAAAAAATGGCAATCCAAATATTACCATCAAATCCAGATAAAGAAGAAAACGAATAACAATCATAATCAGGTCGTTCATAATATTACTTCACTGTAAAGGTGTAATTACCGGTAATAGGGTGCGTATCTGAAGAAACCGCGCGCCAGTCAACACGATAAGTGCCAGCGGGTAAAGGCTCTCGCGGAATAATGACCATCGATTTAGGGTCAGCGCCTGGCGCCACTTTTGCCGCGACCGGCATCGGAGAATGTGATGACATGCCTTTCATACCCGTCATCGTTAATTTTGCACCTGAGAATTTCACGGTCAGATTTTCCGAGAAATTAAGCTGAATCTTTTCCGGGGCCGCTACGGCTGAATCAGCCTGTGGCACAGAGCTTTTTAATTCCGGATGGGCCATAGCAGAGAAAGCAACGCCCATAACGAGGCCACCTGTAAGAATGGCTTTATTTAAAATCGACATTTTATTTACCTGTTTAGTTGAGTGTTTTATATCAGTGCGTTAAAACCAGATTCTGGCTCCCGCCAGGAATACTACCTGATGGTCTTTCTCACCTTCTCTTTTCGCCATATCGGATGTTTTCCCGTAAAGTTGATTCCAGGAAACGCCTATATAGGGTGCAAACTCACGGCGTATTTCATAGCGCAGTCGGAGCCCCAGCTCTGTGTCAGTCAGTCCCCTGCCGCGACCCCGCGATTCATCATCCTGACTGTAGAAATTCACCTCATAGGATGGCTGGAGTATGAGCCGGTTAGTCAGTAAAACGTCGTATTCTCCTCCCAGACGAAGGGCTGCTTTTCCGCCATTACTGACAAAACCCGTAATTTCAGACTCAAAATTATAGAGTGCCAGCCCCTGAAAACCGACAGCAGCCCAGGTCCGGGCAGAAGCAGGTCTGAAATCCTGCCTGACACCCGCAACCAAATCCCACCATGGGCCAACCGCATGTCCCCAGAGTAACTGCGCTTCAGCCGCCTCCGTTTCCCCATTGCTTCGTTCACCTTCACTCTTTAGCCAAATCCGATCTGTGTCGCCTCCAATCCAGCTGTTAACACTCCAGCTGAAATTGTTGGTGTTATCCGACCGTTGCCATTCCAGTTGATCCAGCAGAACCAGATAATTAATCGCACTGTCGTGAATCGCATGCCCCTGTAAATTGCCGAATGCAGCCTTCCGGTCGGCATCGGTAACAGGCGGAATTGGCGTTCTGCTCTCAGTTACAATGGGCTCCATTGACGTCATCTCAGTGAAATTCTCATCTGCTGGCATCTGCATGGCAGACATGTCGTGCCCGGCGTGGGGATCTGCAGAGACGGAGCCCGCCGCAATAGAAAGCTGTGAGGTAAACAAACCGGCGACCAGAACAGGTATGGCCTTCAAATTTCTCTTCATTCGCATCATTCCTCCACCCGGACTTCACGAAACATTCCCATTTCCATGTGATAGAGCAAATGGCAGTGATACGCCCAGCGGCCAAGCGCATCTGCTGTCACTCTGTAACTGCGTTTTGTACCAGGGGGAACATCTATTGTGTGTTTACGAACCATGAAATTACCGTTTTCATCTTCCAGATCGCTCCACATACCATGCAGGTGAATGGGGTGAGTCATCATGGTATCGTTGATCAGCGTGATCCTGAGCCGCTCACCGTATTTCAGCAGCACCGGTGCGGCATCTGAAAACTTGATTCCGTTAAATGACCAGGCAAACTTTTCCATGTGGCCGGTTAAATGCAGTTCTATGGTACGGCCAGGTTCACGTCCGTCAGGATCCTCAAAGCGGCTTTTCAAATCCGCGTACGTGAGAACCTTTCTTCCGTTATTTCGAAGACCAATACCCGGATCATTTAATTTCGGAGAGACGCTCATCGCCTGCATATCAACCAGTGGGTTATCCGTTTCTGACGCAGGATGACTTTGCATACCCGGCATTCCGGCCATCCGGGAATGATCCATACCGGCCATGCTGCTGTGATCCATGGGCGCGGAGGATGTCCCGCTATCCGGAAGGTCAGCACCGTCCATAGACATCATCTCTCCGCTGTTATCCATGCCTCCCATCTGGCTGTGGTCCATTCCTGCCATATCATGTCCCATTCCCCCCATACCCATATCTTCCATGGTCAACAGAGGACGGGGATCGAGGGGGGGAACGGCAGCACTTAACCCTTCTCTCGTGGCCAGTGTCCCTCGAGCGTAACCGGTCCTGTCCATGGATTGTGCGAAGATGGTATAGGCCTCACCCTGAGGCTCCACAATGACATCATAGGTTTCGGCAACGGCAATCCTGAATTCGTCAACGGTAACCGGGTTTACATACTGGCCATCTGCAGCCACGACCGTCATTTTCAGCCCGGGGATACGGATATCGAAATAGGTCATTGCCGAGCCGTTGATAAACCGTAAGCGTATCTTTTCACCGGGACGGAACAGTCCGGTCCAGTTTTTCAGCGGGGCCTGCCCGTTCATGAGATAGGTGTAGGTGTAGCCACTGACATCCGCGAGGTCAGTCGGATTCATTTTCATTTCAGCCCACATTTTCCGATCGGCAATGGTGGCTGACAGCCCCCTGGTATTCACGTCGCGGAAAAAAGAGCCAACGGTTGGTTTATTGAAATTGTAGTAATCCGACTGTTTTTTTAATTTTTTCAGCAGGCTGTGAGGATTTTCATCGGTCCAGTCAGACAACATGACCACATGCTCACGATCGTAAGCAAACGGTTCTGGCTCCCTGGCATCGATGATAATGGCACCGTATACCCCCTCCTGTTCCTGCAGACCGGAATGGCTGTGGTACCAGTAAGTCCCGTTCTGCTTAACCTTAAAGGTGTAAACGTAGGTATCATCAGGCTCTATGCCCATAAAACTCAGCCCCGGAACACCATCCATATTGGCCGGAAGAATAATGCCGTGCCAGTGAATGGACGTCTGTTCATTAAGACGGTTTTTGACCTTCAGGGTAATGGTGTCACCTTCTTTCCAGCGAAGAACGGGCCCCGGCAGGCCTCCATTGATTGTTTTGGCCTGACGCTCACTGCCCGTGATATTGACGGCCGTTTCACCAATGGTCAGGTCAAACTGAGTACCCTGCAGGGATGCGGCAACTGGCAGGCTCAGACTGGAACGCGCATTGAAACTCCATACGCCAAGACTTCCGGCTACGCCAGAGAGGGTTAACCCCTTCAGGAAAGTTCGTCGAGACGTTTTCAACAGCATGCGCATTCCCTTATTTAAAGTATGGTTACTGACAGAATTCGAGAACCGATTTAAATTAAATTACTGGTTCATCCACTTACAATGAAATGAATCTAGCACACCTTAAGAAACAAATTCATTACAATCGTGTAATGTACGTGGCTGTATTACATTTACGTCATCTTCTCCACAGGTTGATTTTTTTATATATGATCATAAGGACATCTTTTATGTACCTCAGAAGGTAATTACACATGAATATATTAATCACGACCACTGCGTTTACAGCTTTATTTTGTGGGGCAGCTTTTGCTCAGTCCAGTGATATTGCCCATGAAGCACATCGATTTGTTAATAATGCCTCAGCCGTCAGTCATGTGAACTCCTCGACGCATGAAAACTTACCGGACAGGGTTAATAAAAACAACACGCCCTCATTCTCTGAAATGAATGAACATGAAAGGGCCATTGTTGCTCATTCATTTATGAACAACAGCGCGTCCTATGCGCATCAGAAAATGATTGAGGAACATAAAAAAATGCTGTCCGGCAGTGATGCAAATTCAAAGACCTCGTCTTCTTCTTTTAACGAACTGAATGCCGGAGAAAAAGCCGCTCTCGTGCATGAGCAGGTCAATAATGCCGGTGCGGAAGCACATCAGACGCAGGCAAGAAAGCTTCGCGGGCTGTATTCGACCAGGTAACTGCAGGCGGGTTAGTGCTTAGCGTCAGGTGCGCAGCAGGGCTTTACTGACGGGTTACGTAGCAGGACATGAGCCCCATATTGCTCTGCCGTAACCTGTTTCAGTCCCGTTAATCATCACCGTCGGGCTGGTCATACAGTTCCCAGAGCTTCAGGAGCAAACGGGAAACAAGATATGTTACAAAAATGACGACCATCAACGGTGCTCCCGATTAACTGACAGATGACACGCCTCCTGAAAACCCCTAGCATACGCCGCAGTGTTCATGCTAACGGCGAATTCCAGTAAATGTATTCTACCGATGTCGTAAAAGAAAATGCCTACCTTTCAGCCACCCGCTCGGGGCTGGAATCGAACGAGATCGCTACTCTTCAGCGCTCCTTGCCTTCCCGGTTTAATCTGCGGCATTTGAAAAAAAATGAATCATTAAAACTCGTACTGCAAAAGAAAGCGGGAAAATCACGTGTCGTGGCCTATAAATTTACGTCCGGTTCATTTAATTACACGGCGTATCGTATATCAGATAAAAAGTTCTATAACCTTTCCGATACTTCCGGGAAAGGCAGTCTCGATTATCCGTTACCGGCCACAGCAAGACTCAGTTCGCCTTTCAATCCTGCAAGACTTAACCCGGTATCGGGAAAAGTGAGTCCCCATAATGGCATTGATTATTCCATGCCCATGAACACGAAAATAGTCAGCGTCATCGACGGAAAAATCACCCGGGCCGAATACAACAGTACCATGGGATATTTTGTTGAAGTAACGGGAAAAGCCGGTGTTAAAACTCGCTATCTCCACCTCAATAAAATACTCGTTACTAAAGGGGCCAGGGTTACCCGGGGAGACGCTATTGCGTTATCCGGTAACAGCGGACGTTCATCCGGTCCTCATCTGCATTACGAGCTGGTCATCAATAACAATCCTGTTAACTCACTGGCGTTCCGGGCAGCGGCACCCGCTGATAACAAACTTGAACAGCATGCCTTTGCGCATGCCAGAGACTACGAACGATACCTGGAATGATAACGGGGCCGCGACGCGGCCCCGTCTGCCGGATTAATTTTTTTTATCGTTTTCACTTCCTTGATGTTGATGATCTCCATGCCCTCCGTGGCCGTGGAAAAGATGCATTAGCGGGCAGACCAGCAATAACAGATATGGCCAGTAACCTGCCACATGTGACCAGTGTTCGCGCAGGAGGGCAAATGCCGCAATCGCGGCGACAGCAATAAGCGCATAGGTGGTACTTTTCATACCGGACTCCTTCTGTTAGTAACAGACCCTTCATTCAGGGTTATTTCCCGAGCCTGACACTTTTCAGACGCAACGCATTTGCAATGACGCTAACGGAGGAAAGGGCCATAGCCGCCGCCGCAATAACTGGCGACAGCAGTATTCCATACACAGGATAAAGCAGACCTGCAGCTACAGGCACCCCAAGAGCATTGTAGATAAACGCAAAAAACAGATTCTGCCGGATATTTTTCATGGTGATTTCTGACAGATGACGGGCCCTGTTGAGTATCATCAAATCGCCTTTGAGAAGGGTAACGCCAGCACTTTCTATTGCCACATCTGTACCCGTTCCCATGGCTATACCCACGTCAGCCGCTGCCAGCGCCGGGGCATCATTCACACCGTCTCCGGCCATCGCAACCACATGGCCAGACGCTTTCAGTCGGGTTATCACTGCTTTTTTGCCATCCGGCAGAATCCCGGCTTCAACCTCATCTATTCCCAGTTTCCGTGCGACTGCTTCAGCAGTAAGCTGGTTATCCCCGGTGAGCATAACAATGCGGATCCCCGCCTGACGCAAAGCTTTAAGCGCATCCGGCGTGGTTGCTTTCACGGGATCCGAGATAGCTATCAGGCCTGCAAGGTTCCCGTCTGTGGCCACATAGATAACGGTAGCGCCTTCCATCCGCAACGTATCCGCAACGGCCTTTTGATTATCAATAACGATACTGTTTTCCTGCATAGCCAGTTCATTACCAATAACAACCCGTTGACCTTCGACATCGCCTGAGACACCTTTCCCCGACGGGGCATTGAAATTACTGACGGCAGGTATCACGATCCCCTTTTCATGCGCGGCTCTGACAACAGCCATACCCAACGGATGCTGCGAACCTTTTTCCACTGCAGCTGTTACACGTAAAAGAGATATTTCCCCACCCGGACTGAGACTGATAATCCCTGTCACCGTAGGCGAACCTTCCGTGAGCGTGCCTGTTTTGTCGACAACCAGCGTGTCCACTTTTTCAAGACGCTCAAGGGCTTCGGCATTCTTGATTAACACCCCGGCCTGGGCGCCTTTGCCCACCCCCACCATTATCGACATCGGCGTGGCCAGTCCCAGCGCGCAGGGACAGGCAATAATCAGGACCGACACAGCCGCAATGAGACCGTGCGCCATCCTGGGCTCGGGCCCCCAGAGAGACCAGATCAAGAAAGCAACAACCGCGATAAGTATCACCAGAGGAACAAACCAGCCTGAAACGCTGTCTGCCATTCTCTGGATGGGGGCACGCGAACGCTGTGCATCAGCGACCATCTGAACAATTCGTGAGAGCATCGTTTCATCACCGACTTTCTCTGCACGGATGATAAGACTACCTGTCTGATTAATCGTCCCCCCAATGACAGGGTCACCCTTCGTTTTGGTAACCGGCATAGACTCCCCGGTCACCATCGATTCATCAACGGTTGTTTTGCCTTCGATCACGATACCGTCGACCGGAATACTCTCTCCAGGTCTGATGCGGAGCTTATCGCCAGGCAGGACATCTTCCGCATTAATATCCGTTTCATGACCGTCATGATCCAGCCGTCTGGCGGTTTTGGGGGCAAGGTTCAGAAGCGCAGTAATGGCGCCTGAGGTTTGTTCCCGTGCCCGCAGCTCAAGAACCTGTCCCAGCAGAACAAGCACCGTAATAACTGCTGCGGCTTCAAAATAAACGGCCACCAGGCCATCCATGTTTCTGAACGATGCAGGAAACCAGGAGGGGAAGACGGTTGCAATGACGCTGTAAACCCAGGCTACGCCGGTCCCCATTGCAACAAGGGTAAACATATTCAGGGAGCGGTTACGTAACGACATTCCGGCCCGGGCGAAGAATGGCCAGCCACACCACAACACGACAGGGGAGGCCAGAAGCAACTGCAGCCATGTGTTGTACTGTGGCGGTACTGTATTCCTCAAGTCGGGAAACAGATGAGATCCCATTTCGAGTACCAGAACCGGAAACGCCAGCAACAACCCCAGCCAGAAGCGTCTTGTCATGTCGTGAAGTTCATCACTCGGCCCCGTGGATGCCGTAGCTACGAGCGGCTCCAGTGCCATTCCACAGACAGGACAGCTTCCGGGACCACTGCGGCGTATCTCCGGGTGCATCGGACATGTCCACACACCTTCAGAATTCTCTTTTTCCGCCTGGTTGTGAGGCTGTTTTATCTGATCAGGGCTGACTTCGTGATGATCGTGGTGATGGTGATGGTGATGGGAATGTTCACTGGCATCTTCGGTAAGATAACGATCGGGATGGGCTTTAAATTTACTCTCACAGCTGGCGGAGCAGAAATAAAGTTGGTGGTCCTGGTATCGAATGCTGCTGTGCGCCCTGTCGGGCAGGATGGCCATCCCGCACACGGGATCTCTCACCTTATGCAATACGTGGCCCTCGTCCGGGGATAATGTCTGCTCAGAAGCAGTCTGGTTGTTGTGTTGCACTGCATTGTCATTTTTCACAGTAACTCTCCTTATGCATACCGAAGCATCTTCTGTCTTCAGGGTATGTCATGGATGCGATTACCACGAATATCGCCGGCACAGGAGTGCCTGCTACCGGCGTCCCGTTATCAGCCGTTCCGCTGACTATTCGATTCGCTGGAAGACTTTTTTACTTCCATCCGGTGAGAATGCGATAACATCGTAAGCCTCTTTTCGGGCTCCCATCTCCATTCCAGGACTTCCTGCTGGCATACCGGGGGTGGCGAGACCGTATATACCCGAACCAGACTGCATTGCCTTATGTATCGTTGTCGCAGGCACATGGCCTTCAATGATCAAATTACCGGCAACCGCGGTATGACAACTTCGTAGTCCTGCAGGAATAGCATGCTTTTCTTTCAGGGCTGACAGCGCCTGATCATTCATGACGTGAGTTCGTACTTCAAACCCGTCTTTTTCCATCGCTTTGCCCCACAGGGAACAACAGCCACAGTTTTCAGATTTGTACATATCAATCACTTTTTCACTCGCCATCGCGGGTAGTGAAAGGCCGAGAGCCAGCGCCATTAGAACCACTTTTTTCATACTCACCTCTGTATATTATCGATATAAACCCTGACGTCAGGGTGAATCAGTAAAGAAGGACACCCACAGGGGGTGCCCTTTCAGGTTCAGGACACGCTTTTTTTATGTCTGCGCAGCCAGATTAATTTGTAGGCGGCAGGAATAATGAACAGGGACAGCAGCGGAGCCGTGATCATCCCACCAATCATGGGTGCCGCGATACGGCTCATGACTTCTGAACCTGCACCGGTTCCCCAGAGTATTGGCAGCAGACCCGCAATGATCACCGCCACGGTCATGGCTTTCGGCCGGACACGCAGTACGGCACCATGATAGAGGGCTTCATCAAGGCCTTCCGGTGTGAACGTCTCTTTACGGGACAATTCCGGGTGCGCTTCAATGGCATGACGCAGATACATCAGCATGACCACGCCAAACTCTGCTGCCACCCCGGCCAGGGCGATAAACCCGGTTCCGGTCGCCACTGACATATGGAAGCCCTGCCAGTACAGGAACCATATCCCGCCAACCAGGGCAAACGGCAGGCTCATCAGAATAAGTAAGGCCTCATCAGCCCGGCGGAATGCCAGATATAACAGGATGAAGATGATCATCACCGTCATCGGTACCATCAGTTTTAATTTCTTATTGGCGTGCTCGAGTAATTCAAACTGTCCTGAGAATGCCACACTGGTCCCCGGTCTCAGTTTCACTTTCTCACTGATGGCCGTCTTAATATCGTTCACCACCGACACCATGTCCCTGCCGCGGGCATCAACATAAATCCAGCTGGCTGGCCGGGCATTTTCGGTTTTCAGCATGGTTGGTCCGGAAACGACCTTAATATCGGCAACATCGCCCAGCGTAATTTGCTGCTTCATTGGGGTCAGGATTGGCATCTCTCTCAACGCCTGCGGACTGTTACGGTAATCCTGCGGATAGCGAATGTTAATAGGGTACCGGGCCACGCCTTCAACCGTCTCACCCACCATAGCCCCACCGATTGCTGAAGAGACGAACAGCTGGACGTCGCCCACAGTCATCCCGTACCGGGAAGCTTTCTCCCGGTTGATATCGATATCGATGTAGCGCCCGCCCTCAAGTCGCTCAGCCAGGACAGACACCACGCCAGGCACGGTTTTGGCTACCGCCTCGATACTCTGCGCCGTCGCGTCGATATCGGACAGAACAGTCCCGGACACTTTGATACCTATCGGGCTTTTGATCCCGGTTGAGAGCATATCAATACGGTTACGGATAGGCGGCACCCAGAGGTTTGCCAGACCCGGTAAACGGACTGTCCTGTCGAGTTCATCAATAATCTTGTCAATTGTCATGCCGGGACGCCACTGATCCTCAGGTTTGAGCTGGATCGTGGTTTCCACCATTTCGAGCGGCGCGGAATCCGTTGCGGTCTCTGCTTTACCGGTCTTGCCAAATACAGAAGCCACTTCAGGAACGCTTTTGATTAACTTGTCTGTTGTCTGCAGGAGCGCTGCAGCTTCTGCCGGAGAGACGCCAGGCAAGGTCGACGGCATATACAGCAGATCGCCCTCGTTAATCTTCGGCAGAAATTCACCGCCCACCTGACTCAGTGGCCAGATAACCGTGAAAATGGACAAGGCCGCAACCAGCAGGGTTGTTTTTGGCCAGTGGAGGACCCGCAGCAGCAAAGGATGATACGCTTTGATCAGCACCCGGTTCAGGGGGTTACTTGTCTCGGCAGGAATTTTCCCCCGGATCCAGAATCCCATCAGAATAGGAATGACGATGATGGCCAGTGCGGCCGCTCCCGCCATGGAGTACGTTTTCGTGAATGCCAGCGGGCCAAACAGACGACCTTCCTGCCCTTCCAGGGTAAAGATAGGAATAAAGGACAGGGTGATGATCAGCAGGCTAATGAACAACGCGGGTCCCACTTCCACGGAGGCGTCGGTAATCACCTTCCAGCGGGTGGCGTTGTCAATCTGCTCACCCGGATGCTGATGATCCCACTCCTCAAGCCGTTTGTGCGCATTTTCAATCATCACAATGGCGGCATCCACCATCGCACCGACGGCAATCGCTATCCCTCCCAGCGACATGATATTGGCGTTCAGTCCCTGGAAGTGCATGACGATAAAGGCGATACACAGGCCAAGTGGCAGAGAAATAATCGCCACCAGGGCAGAACGGACATGCCAGAGGAACAGTGCGCAAACGACAGCAACAACGATAAACTCTTCAAGAAGCTTGTAACTGAGGTTATCAATCGCCCGGTCGATTAACTGGCTGCGATCGTAGGTGGTCACGATTTCAACGCCTTCCGGCAGGCTGGCCTTCAGCGTCTCCAGTTTATCCCTCACTGCCGTGATAACGTCGCGCGCATTTTTACCCGACCGCAGGATCACCACGCCGCCAGCGACTTCTCCCTGGCCGTTCAGCTCGGCAATACCACGCCTCATTTCGGGCCCGGTCTGCACGCGGGCAACATCCCGCAGATAAACCGGCACGCCGTTCTCACCTGTTTTCAGGACGATGTTATTAAAATCATCAATGCTCTGAAGATAACCGCTGGCACGGACCATATACTCCGCTTCGGCCATTTCAACGGATGAGCCACCGGCCTCCTGGTTAGACGATTCAAGTGCCTGTTTCACTTCGGGCAGGCTGATACCGTACTGGGACAGTTTTACCGGATTGACCTGAATCTGGTACTGTTTCACCACGCCGCCAACCGAAGCGACCTCAGCCACGTTCGGGATGGTTTTCAGCTCAAATTTCAGGAACCAGTCCTGCAGAGAGCGCAGTTCTGAAAGGTCGTGTTTTCCGTTGCGATCGACAAGGGCATATTCAAAAATCCAGCCCACACCCGTGGCATCAGGACCGATTTCAGAACTCACACCGGCAGGCAGTTTTCCCTGAACCTGATTCAGATATTCCAGCACGCGGGAACGGGCCCAGTACAGATCGGTGCCGTCTTCAAAAATGACATACACATACGAATCCCCGAACTGTGAAAAACCACGCACGGTTTTTGCGCCAGGTACGGACAGCATGGTGGTGGTAAGTGGATAGGTGACCTGGTTTTCTACAATCTGCGGGGCCTGGCCGGGATAGCTGGTTTTGATAATGACCTGTACATCTGACAGGTCAGGCAAGGCATCGACCGGCGTGTTAATAATCGTCCATGTACCCCAGATGCTGAGAAACAGGGCCCCCATCATGACCAGGAAACGGTTGGCGACAGAGCGCCGGATAATCCATTCAATCATCGTCGTCTCCTCAGTGCCCTGAATGCATATTTACAGGCTGGTCAGACATTGCTGGCATACTGCTTTCTGTTTTTTCAGGGTGGCGCATACGTTCCAGCGCGCCCGTAATATTGGCTTCGGAGTCAATGAGGAACAGGCCACTGACCACCACGGTATCGCCTTCATTCAGGCCGGAACCGATGCCGGACTGTTGCTGTGATTCATGCAGAACGTGGATCTGTTTCGGCACAAACTTGCCTTCATCATCAACAGTAATCACGCGCTGTTCTTTGCCGGTATCGATAACGGCCTGGCTTGGTATCAGCAGCATCTCCTGGCTCTTGGTATTCAGTTTCAGATAGGCATTCATGCCCGGCTTGAGAAACTCATCCTTATTAGAAACCTGGAGACGGACCTGAAGCGTACGGGTTGTCTGATCCACGCTGGGAAGAATGTTCCATTTTTCGACATGGAATGTTTTATCCGGATAAGCCGGTACCGAAATTTCAAACTGCGACGTATCTTTCAGCAGATATGCGATAGATTCTGGCACTGCAGCGCTGATCCAGACCGGGTCCATCCCCTGAATCTGAGCCACTACTTTATCTTTCGAAATATTCATGCCGGTGCGCAGGTCAAACGCAGTAATGACACCATCAATAGGTGCTTTAATGGTAAAACGGGTCTGGATTGTGCGGGTTGAACGCAGCCTTTGAATATCCTCTTCCGGCATACCAGCCAGACGAAGTCGCTCCAGAACCCCTTTTATCTGGGTTGACGTACCGCCTGTACCGGATAACAGCAGGAACTCACTTTGTGCCTCAACCCATTCAGGAATGGTGATATCGATAAGCGGAGTGCCTTTCTTCACATGATCGCCAATCGTCAGGGGATACACTTTTTCGACGAAACCGTCAGAGCGCGCCTGCACAATGACAAACTGATACTCGTTGTAACTGACATTAGCCGGGATTGTCTGGGAATAATTCAGCATTCCTCGCGTGACTTTTTGCGTTTTTAATCCCAGATTCTGAACCTGCGTTGGATCGATACGGATCCCGCCACTGCTTTTATCGCCACTTTCATCAGCATATTTCGGCACCAGGTCCATATCCATAAAGGGAGATTTTCCGGGTTTATCAAATTTGGTATCCGGTTTCATCGGGTCATACCAGAAAAGTACCTTTCGCTCCGGTGCCTTTTGTTCGGTTTGTACTGTTTTTTGTGATGAGTTTACATACTGCCAGGCAGTAACCGATATCAGCCCCCCTGCTATGAGGCTGCTGATAATTATTGCAGCATATTTTATCTTTAAAGAAGCCATACAATTTCTCGCTGAAAAATCAAAACACCTGGCATATGCGCCCGATCATTCATTCACAGTAATCCCTTAATGAATGTTCAGGCGCACTGGATGTATTCGCTCCGGACTGATAATCAGGATTGCGTAACGTTAATGCTTTTGAGTAAGGAGATATTGCCCTGCTGAATAAACGAGAAATCGACATGGTTGCCGGTTTTCAGGGCATTGATAGCGTCGTCTGCATTAACAAAAGTGAAGCGCATGGTCATTGCAGGCCAGCCCACAGCAGGGATTGCTTCGTGCGAAATGGTAATCTTTTTACTATTCATATCAATGTCTTTAACGACACCGGTGCCCTTGATAACCTGCTGTACCGAAGCATCACTGGCAGCATTCATATCGCCATGCTGATGTGTTTCAGCATGAAGACCGGCAGAAAACATGACAGAGAAGGCACCAAATAAAACGGCTTTAAGTGAATTACGCATTTTTAATTTCCTGATTAATTAAATAAATTTACTCTACCCAACCGCCACCCAGCGCGGTAAACAGATTAATTTCGTTAACCTGTCGGGAATAGGTAAGATCGAGAATGGTTTGCTGCGTAGCGAAGAGGGAACGTTCTGCATCCAGCACTTCGATGTAACTGACAGCACCACTTGCATATAATCCTCTGGCACGCTGGAGAGTTATCTGAAGTGAATCAAGATAACGCTGCTGTGACTCAAGTTGCTGGCTAAGACTGTCGCGCAGCGCAAGCGTGTCGGAAACATCCTTAAAGGCTGACTGAATTTTTTGTTCGTAATTAACCACCGATTGTTGCTGGCGAATTTCAGCCAGCTTCAGATTGGCTTTATTCCTGCCAGCATTAAAAATAGGAATTTCAATTTTAGGGATAAAATTCCACATTCCACTTCCTGACGTAAACAGGCTTGACAGCTCCGTACTGCTTGCGGAAAGACCACTGGTCAGGGTAATGGAGGGGAAAAAGGCCGCTCGCGCTGCGCCAATATTGGCATCAGCCGCTTTCAGCTGATATTCCGCTTCCATAATATCCGGTCGCTGCAGCAAAATTTGTGAAGATAGATTTGGTGGCAATTTTACTGGTGCGATCTCCCCGCCTTTCATCCCTTTTTCTGACGGAAGTGCGCGGTACGTTCCCAGCACCAGTTGCAGGGCATTGTTTGCCTGAGCCAGATCGCCTTCTCGTTTGGCTATTTCGGCGCGGGTACTTTCGATTTGTCCTCTCGCCTGTTCAAGTGCCAGAACGTTCGTACTCCCGGTCACGAGCTGTTGCTCAACGAAAGCATAGGACTGTTCATAATTTTTCAGCGTTTCCCGCGCAATACGGAGTTGTTCGTACGCCAGTTGCTGGCTGAAATAGCTCTGTGAAACGTTGGAGACCAGCAGGATGTGTACGGCACGACGGGCTTCTTCGCTGGCAAAGTAGTTCTGGCGATCAGCCTCACTCATGTTCTTAAGTTTGCCAAAAAAATCGAGCTCATAGCTGAGCTCCAGACCCGCGTCGTACTCCTGTGTGGTCGGCTTGTCACCTTTCAGACCACCGTTGTATGTGATCCCGGATGAGGCATTCAGTTGGGGATAACGATCTGCATCCGTGACGTTGAACTGGGCCCGGGCCTCTTCAACCTTCAGGGCAGCCATTCTCAAATCACGGTTATTATTCAGGGCTTCACCGATCAGCCTGCTGACCTGGGGATCGACAAAAAAGTTTCGCCAGCCCGTATCCTGATAGCTGTTTACCGCAGGCGTCAGACTGTTTTTAGACAATGAAAACTGCTGGGGAACCGGAGCTGGCGGACGCTGATATTCAGGTGCCAGAGAAACACAACCAGCCAGGATGAATATGGTACTGATGCTGAGTAATTTTAATTTGAACATAACGCTTCTCGTACAGGCAGACCTGGTAAATGGTTCAAACGAAATCCAGAGTATTGATAGGGATACTTTACCGAACGCTCTCTGTTTGCCGGGTGACAGGATAATGACAATGTTGTCATTTTTGCTGTAATCCGTTGATAACGATCGTGGGCGCAATAAAATGACATTAGCAGCCAGCCGGGGAGCATGATGAAAATATTAATCGTTGAAGACGAAATTAAAACAGGTGAATATCTCAGCAAGGGGCTGACAGAGGCGGGGTTCGTCGTGGATCACGCTGATAATGGTCTGACCGGATATCATCTTGCCATGACAGCCGAGTATGATTTAGTCATCCTGGATATCATGCTGCCTGATGTAAACGGCTGGGATATCATCCGTATGCTGCGCAGTGCCGGAAAGGGGATGCCGGTATTACTGCTGACGGCCCTTGGCACGATTGAACACAGGGTCAAAGGACTTGAGCTGGGTGCGGACGATTATCTGGTGAAGCCCTTTGCGTTTGCTGAACTGCTCGCCCGGGTAAGAACCCTCCTCAGGCGGGGAAACACGATGATCACGGAAAGCCAGCTTAAAGTGGCTGACCTCTCGGTTGATCTCGTATCCAGAAAAGTCAGCCGCGCCGGGAACCGCATTGTGCTCACCAGTAAAGAGTTCAGCTTGCTGGAATTCTTCATTCGCCATCAGGGAGAAGTTCTTCCCCGCTCCCTGATTGCCTCTCAGGTCTGGGACATGAATTTTGACAGCGACACTAACGCGATTGATGTCGCAGTAAAGCGACTCCGCGCTAAAATAGACAACGATTACGGGACAAAACTGATCCAGACAGTGCGGGGCGTGGGCTACATGCTGGAGATCCCGGATGCATAGCAAACCGTCCAGACGACCTTTCTCACTCGCTCTGCGGCTGACCTTTTTTATCAGCCTGTCCACAATACTGGCGTTTATCGCCTTCACCTGGTTTATGCTGCATTCTGTTGAAAAGCATTTTGCCGAGCAGGATGTCAGCGATCTGCAACAAATCAGCACCACACTGAGCCGTATACTCCAGTCCCCGGCAGATCCGGATGAAAAAAAAGTAAGCAAAATAAAGGAATCAATTGCCAGCTACCGCAACGTTGCCCTTTTGCTCCTCAATCCCAGGGGTGAAGTGCTCTTTAGCTCAGCTCAGGGGGCGGCACTACGCCCGGCAGTGAATTCAGCAGATTTTAGCGAGCACAGCCGCGCACGGGATGTCTTTCTCTGGACGGTGGAGGATCCTGCGGGACCGATGGATACCGGGTCCGAAATGAAGATGGAAACATACAGGATTATCGCCTCCTCTGGTCAGGCGATATTTCAGGGCAAACAGCAGAACTATGTCATGCTGACTGGCCTATCCATTAATTTCCATCTCCATTACCTCGATGCGCTGAAAAAGAACCTGATTGCGATTGCCGTCGTGATAAGCCTGTTGATTGTTCTGATCATTCGAATCGCTGTCCGTCAGGGGCACCTGCCCCTTCGTAATGTCAGCAATGCCATTAAAAACATCACCTCCGAGAATCTTGATGCGCGACTGGAACCGACACGCGTTCCCATTGAGCTGGAGCAACTGGTTATCTCGTTCAATCATATGATTGGAAAGATTGAGGATGTCTTTACCCGCCAGGCCAATTTCTCTGCCGATATCGCGCATGAGATCAGAACGCCCATCACCAATCTGGTGACGCAGACTGAAATCGCACTGAGTCAGGATCGAACACAGAGGGAACTTGAGGATGTCCTCTATTCCAGTCTTGAAGAGTATAACCGGATGACCAAAATGGTCAGCGATATGCTGTTCCTGGCACAGGCAGATAATAATCAGCTGATACCTGACAGGGTCATGTTTGACCTCAGAGCGGAAGTCATGAAAGTCTTCGAGTTTTTCGAAGCCTGGGCCGAAGAACGCAATATCACGCTCAAATTTAACGGGATGCCCTGCCTGGTTGAGGGAGATCCACAAATGTTCAGAAGGGCGATCAATAATCTGTTATCCAATGCCCTGCGTTATACCCCGGAGGGACAGGCAATCACCGTCTCAATAAGAGAGCAGGAGAGCTTTTTTGACCTTGTGATTGAAAATCCGGGGAAACCGATCCCTGAAGAACATTTATCAAGGCTGTTTGACCGTTTTTATCGGGTGGATCCATCCAGACAACGAAAAGGAGAAGGCAGCGGCATCGGCCTTGCGATTGTGAAGTCAATCGTGGAAGCACATCACGGAAGAGTGCAGGTGGAATCAGACGTACGCTCCACGCGTTTTATCTTATCCGTGCCCAGACTGGAGAAAATGATCCCGGAAACCCAATGCTGAAAATAAAGATGTAAATGACAAAGATGTCATTAGCCTGTCATGCAGCAAACAGAAGCCATTCGATATAATTAGTGCAACTTATCAGGAAGGCTGGATTGCTTCATCAATACCCGGCGTCAGAGTACGCCAGGAAATGAATATCCAGCCCTCTTCCGGAGAAATAAACGCTGCCGAACTTGTTTCAGTTATGGAACTGAAAACACCGGTTGTACTTCCCCGGACATCACTAATTCAGAAATGGAGAGTTATCATGAAAAATATCGTATTAGCATCTTTGCTGGGCTTTGGTTTAATTTCATCGGCCTGGGCCACTGAAACCGTGAATATCCATGATCGCGTCAACAATGCACAGGCTCCTGCTCACCAGATGCAGTCTGCTGAGGCTCCTGTCGGGATCCAGGGGACTGCTCCTCGTATGACCGGTATGGACCAGCATGAACAGGCCATTATTGCTCATGAAACCATGACGAACGGCTCGGCGGATGCTCACCAGAAAATGGTGGAAAGTCATCAGAAGATGATGGGAAATAACACGGTATCCACGACCGTCCCGTCAACGTCTTACGCGGCGATGAATGAGCATGAAAGAGCAGCGGTTGCTCATGAATTCATGAATAACGGGCAATCCGGCCCACATCAGGCCATGGCCGAAGCGCACCGCCGCATGATCAATGCAGGCTGAATGCGACGGTAGTATCCGTGCTGTTACCTTTTCCCTGATAGATTTTCCTGAAACAACGTTGCTACATTTTTGCCCCCCGTCAGGGGGCTTTTTTGTCTGACTCAGCTACACTTAACCGGTACCTGTCTGAAAGGAATTATTATATGGGCTATTTGCATTCTAGGGTTGGAATTCATCCATTCTAACCCTTGATTCTTAGTCGGACAAAAAGCTGCTTCTGGTTGGATTTTTCTGTTTTTCACCACCCTGCGAAAATCTAACATTGGTTGGATTCTCAGACGCGCCCTCTCTCGCGTTAATCCAACTCTCCACCTTCTGCCTGCTTCAACAATGTCGGAATGTGCGGTCCATACTCGACCTTGCCTCGTCCTGCTCGAATACCACTGCCAACCTTGCGGGCTTCTTTGGAGTACAACGTCTTTGCACGGATGATCTCATAGCTATAACCCCGACCTAACCGGTTGGACATCTTGATCAAACCGTTGAGCCCTTCGGTATAGCCATTGGTGAGTGAGAACGGCGCATCCCAGTAGGCAAAGATGTCGTCGTAATGGTTGTGTACCGTTTTTACCAGTTTTTTGAAAGGCTCCATGCCATAAGGCGGCAGGCTGTTCTTCCAAGCCTCAAAGGCGTTCTGAGCACTCTGCTTGTCGGGTTCGTCGTAGATGCAGAAGAAGGCTTCCTTGAAGTCATAGGCCATGGCAAGTGCTGGGATCGCCTGCTTTACAACCTCCAGCGCCTTTTGCTCTGCGGGCGTCAGGTTGCCGGGTCGCTTCAGGGTAAGCCAGCGAATGGACTTTTTGACGTAAATGCGATCTTCTTTGCTTAACTGTGCCTGGGTAATGACCCCAACTTACTGATAGTGTTTTATGTTCAGATAATGCCCGATGACCTTGTCATGCAGCTCCACCGATTTTGAGAACGACAGTGACTTCCGTCCCAGCCTTGCCAGATGTTGTCGCAGATTCAGGTTATGTCGCTCAATGCGCTGAGTGTAACGCTTGCTGATAACGTGCAGCTTTCCCTTCAGGCGGGATTCATACAGCGGCCAGCCATCCGTCATCCATACCACGACCTCAAAGGCCGACAGCAGGCTCAGAAGACGCTCCAGTGTGGCCAGAGTGCGTTCACCGAAGACGTGCGCCACAACCGTCCTCCGTATCCTGTCATACGCGTAAAACAGCCAGCGCTGACGTGATTTAGCACCGACGTAGCCCCACTGTTCGTCCATTTCAGCGCAGACAATCACATCACTGCCCGGTTGTATGCGCGAGGTTACCGACTGCGGCCTGAGTTTTTTAAGTGACGTAAAACCGTGTTGAGGCCAACGCCCATAATGATGTAGCCCCCTGAAACACCGGACAGTAGCTGTATCTCCAGATAAGAGATAGGCTTGAATATATGTCTAACACTAACGCCAATTTTGAGATGACCGGGATCCTGTTAGGGCAAGAAGCCCGTAAACGTAAAACTCCTCAGGAGAAGATCGCCATTATCCAGCAGACGATGGAGCCGGGCATGAATGTCTCCCATGTCGCCCGCCTGCATGGTATCCAGCCCAGCCTGCTGTTTAAGTGGAAGAAGCAATATCAGGAAGGCAGCCTCACCGCCGTTGCGGCCGGAGAGGAAGTCGTTCCTGCTTCTGAGCTTACTGCTGCTCTGAAGCAGGTCCGGGAACTTCAGCGCCTTCTGGGCAAGAAGACGATGGAAGTTGAGATCCTGAAAGAAGCCGTGGAGTACGGCCAGTCGCGAAAATGGATAGCGCACGCGCCCTTGTTGCCAAAGGACGGGGAATAGCCCTGGTCAGCCGCACCATGGGCGTGTCGCGTGCGCAGCTGTCACTGCGGATTAACCGTTCTGCCGACTGGCAGGACAAGCGCTGTAACCGGCGTAATGACGAAGCAGACGAAGAAATACTGTCGGCTATCCTCGACATCATCAGCGATATGCCGAGTTATGGTTATCGACGCGTGTGGGGCATCCTGCGCAAGCAACGTCGCACAGAGGGACAGCCACCTGTGAACGCCAAACGGCTTTACAGGATAATGAGCGAGCATAACCTGTTGTTGTTGCATGACAAACCAGAGCGACCGAAGCGTGAACATAAGGGCAAGATAGCGGTGGCAGAAAGCGATATGCGCTGGTGTTCAGATGGCTTCGAGTTCGGCTGCGACAACGGCGAAAAACTGCGGGTAACGTTCGCGCTGGACTGCTGCGACCGTGAGGCCATAGACTGGGCAGCAAGCACGGGAGGCTATGACAGTTCAACCGTGCAGGATGTGATGCTGAGGTCGGTGGAAAAGCGCTTCGGCGACAGGTTGCCCGATACAGCGGTGCAGTGGCTGACGGACAACGGTTCAGCGTATACCGCGTATGAAACGTGGAGGTTCGCGAGAGAGCTGAATCTGGAGCCCTGCACAACAGCGGTGAGCAGCCCGCAGAGTAATGGCATGGCCGAACGGTTCGTGAAAACGATGAAAGAAGACTATATCGCGTTCATGCCAAAACCGGATGTGAGAACAGCACTGCGAAACCTTGCAGTAGCGTTCACGCATTACAATGAAAACCACCCGCACAGCGCGCTGGGATATCACTCCCCGAGGGAATACCGGCGGCAGCGGACATCGTTAACTTAAGATACAAAAGCTGTTCGGAGATGGAGGGTCAAGATCACTAGACTGGCCCCCTGAATCTCCAGACAACCAATATCACTTAAATAAGTGATAGTCTTAATACTAGTTTTTAGACCAGTCATTGGAGAACAGATGATTGGTAATGCTGCCAACTTACTGATTTAGTGTATGATGGTGATTTTAAGGTGCTTGCGTGGCTTCCATTTCCATCAGATGTCCTTCCTGCTCCGCTACTGAAGGCGTGGTGCGTAACGGCAAAAGCACT
>NZ_JAIFJY010000030.1:0-43553 GCF_051835185.1 Klebsiella sp. K5-306 | reverse complement strand
CCGCCAGAACGATGCCCTTCTCCTGCGCCTGACGTTTAACATCGGCTTCCAGCTGCGCCAGCTCCGGCTTCAGCAGGTCCGCCGGGCGGCAGGTGATGGCTTCTGCGCCGTCGAGCACGCGGGCCTGTAAGGCAGCGTTGACCGGGACCGGAGTGTGGCCGTATTCGCCCTTCAGAATCCCGGCAGTCTCCTTCGCGATGGTTTTGTAGCGCTCGCCGGTCAGCACGTTCAGCACCGCCTGGGTGCCGACAATCTGCGAGGTCGGGGTGACCAGCGGGATGAAGCCGAGGTCCTCGCGCACGCGGGGGATTTCCGCCAGCACCTCATCCAGACGGTGGGCGGCGTTCTGCTGCTTCAGCTGGCCCTCGAGGTTGGTGAGCATCCCGCCCGGCACCTGGGCCACGAGGATACGGCTGTCGGTGCCCTTCAGCTGGCCTTCAAAGGCGTGGTATTTCCTGCGCACCTCGCGGAAGTACGCCGCGATGCTTTCGAGCTTCAGGATATCCAGCCCGGTGTCGTGCTCAGTACCCGCCAGGGTGGCGACCAGCGCCTCGGTGGCCGGGTGGCCGTAGGTGGCGCTCATGGAAGAGATGGCGGTATCAACGCCGTCGACGCCCGCCTCGATGGCCTTCAGCAGGGCCATCTCCGCCATCCCGGTGGTGGCATGAGCATGCAGATGCAGGCGCACGTCATAGCGCTTCTTGATTTCGCTGACCAGCGCAAAGGCGGCCCCCGGGGTGAGAATGCCCGACATGTCTTTAATCGCGATGGAGTCGACGCCGGTCTCCAGCAGCTGTTCGGTCAGGTCAAGCCAGGTCTGCAGGGTGTGGGCCGGACTGGTGGTGTAGGAGAGCGTGCCCTGGGCATGAGCGCCGTGGCTGCGCACCGCCTGCAGGGCGGCTTTCATGTTGCGCGGGTCGTTCATGGCGTCGAAGACGCGGAACACGTCCATGCCGTTTTTGACGGCGCGCTCAGTGAAGCGCTCCACCACGTCATCGGCGTAGTGGCGGTAGCCGAGGAGGTTCTGGCCGCGGAGCAGCATCTGCAGGGGGGTCTTCGGCATGGCCTTTTTGAGCTCGCGCAGGCGGACCCAGGGGTCCTCGCCGAGGAAGCGGATGCAGGCGTCAAAGGTGGCGCCGCCCCAGCATTCAAGGGACCAGTAGCCCGCGTCGTCGAGCTGAGCGGCAACCGGCAGCATATCGTCGAGGCGCAGGCGGGTGGCGAAAAGGGACTGGTGGGCGTCGCGCAGGACGACCTCGGTAATGGCAACGGTCATGGATTCCTCCGAGAATTAAGGGTTAAGTCGGCGATGGTGGTGGAGAGCGGCGGCAATCACCGGCTTTAAGCGGGCGAAATCGTCAGCGTGCGCGGCGGCGGGCGCAGGTGCCGCCTTCGGCGCGACAGCCGGTTCGGGGAAAAAGCGGTTGACGGCGGCGGACATGCCCTGGATGGCGAAAATCAGCAGAAACAGAAACGCCAGCACGAACCCCATGCCGAGGAACATCAGGGTGAAGCCTTCGCCTAATAGCAGTGCTGCATCAGTCATAGAATAGCCTTCGAGCAGGAGGCACGATAATGATGTTATTTATCCCCGTCGTCTTTCAAGTTGCTTCTTTGTTGGCCAGGTTCATTCACCCCAGTCACTTACTTGAGTAAGCTCCTGGGATTCTCTCTTGCCACCTCAAAGCAACTCAAAATCCATGGGGTATATAACGAAAATAATAAGGGTGGATTTCCCTGAACCGCCCCGGTCAGAGTCCCTCTTTATTACCGTCATAAACATAACGCCATCATTATCGTGCGAATGATATAAATCAGATTATTTGATAAAACTTACGTTCTGGCATATTTCATCAGCGACAATCTCTTTACGTTGATTGAAAATAACTTTGTTCTGTTCAAACAGGTTATTACCATGCGTATCAATAGAAACAATTAACGGGCCAAACTCTTTCACCCGGCATACCCACAGCGTTTCCGGCATTCCCAGATCGCGCCACTGCGCATCTTCAATCTCTTCCACGCATACTGCCGCCACTACCGCACAGCCTGCCGGGAATACGCAGTGCAGCGCTTTATGCTCCGCACAGCCCTCTTCGGTGCCTTTCCCCATTCCGCCTTTACCAACGATTAATTTCACACCCGTTTTGGCAATGAATTCTTTTTCGAATTTTTCCATGCGCATACTGGTGGTTGGACCAACGGAGACCATTTCAAACTTATCGTCTTCGCCTTTAATTGGGCGGACGATTGGACCAGCGTGCAAAATAGCGCCACCGTTAACGTCTACGGGTAATTCGCGGCCACCTTCAATTAAGCGACGGTGCGCCACATCGCGACAGGTAACAATATGGCCATTGAGGTAAATAATATCGCCAGCTTTAATATCGGCTAAATCTTCATCTTTAATTGGCGTGGTAAGAATTTTTTTAGTCATCAGAAATTCACTCCGCTGTGAGACGTAATGGTGTAGTTCAAGTCTTTATCAAAAACGATATGCCCTTTACGGTGCGACCAGCAGCCGACGTTCACCGCCACTCCGATGGTGGATGGATGGCGCGCGGTGTTTTCAATATTCACGCCCATAACGGAAGTATTACCGGACATGCCCTGCGGCCCGAGGCCAATTTTATTGATGCCGTCTTCAAGCATTTTTTCCAGCGAAGCCGCACGCTCATTCTCATTATGCGAACCAATCGGACGCATCAGCGCTTTTTTCGACAGCAGCGCCGCCGTTTCAACGGAAGTCGCCACGCCCACGCCCACCAGCAGCGGCGGACACGCGTTCAGGCCATAGCTGGTCATCACATCGAGGACAAAGCGAGTGACGCCTTCATAACCCGCGCCCGGCATCAGCACCATCGCTTTCCCCGGCAGGGAGCAGCCGCCGCCCGCCATATAGGTATAAATGCTGCACTGGTCGGAATCCGGGACAATCTCCCAGAATACCGTCGGCGTCCCTTTACCCACGTTTTTGCCGGTATTGTATTCATCAAAAGTTTCGACGCTGTTATGGCGCAGCGGAGAATCGACGGTCGCTTTGATCACCGCTTCACGCAGCAGCGCTTCCAGTTCGCCGATCAGCGGGAAGTTCGCCCCGCACTCCACCAGAAACTGAATCACCCCGGTATCCTGGCAGGAAGGACGATCGAGCTCTTTCGCCAGGCGCTGGTTCTCAATCATGGTCGTAAAGATGACGTCGGCCAGTTTACTGGTCTCTTTTTTATGCAAATCTTCCAGTTTTGCAGTGACGTCATCGGGCAAGACTTTGCCGGTGTATCCCACAAACTTGGCCATAATATTGGTCATATGGGATATCTGTTCACTTTTGCTCATAAATGCTCCTTAGTCAGAACAGCTTCCGTGAGTTACGGATGAAACGGGAAAAGGATTGGCAGCAGAATCAGGCTGACAATAGTGGAAACGATAATCAGAGGGATGCCGGATTTGGCATAGTCGACAAACTTATATCCACCCGCCGACAGCACCATCATGTTGGCAGGCATACCGATTGGGGTGGCATAGGCGCAGGAACTGCCAATCACCGTGGCCATCAGCACGGCGCGCGGATCGGCCCCCATACCGGCAGCAATCGACAGGCTCACCGGTACCAAAAGCGCAACGGTCGCAGTATTGGACATAAAGTTGGTCATAACGACGGATAGTGCGAAAACCACCACCAGCAGCATGAATGGCGAAGAGTTGTTCCCCAGCATGCCGATAACCTGATCGGCAACCAGCTTTCCGGCACCGGTCATTTCCAGCGCTTTTGCTAACGCCAGGGTGCCGCCGAAGATAAAAATAGTTTGTGAATCAATGGCTTTATAGGCCTGCTTTTCGCTCAGCACCCCGGTGACTACCAGCACCAGCGCGCCAATACAGCCCGCTACCGCCAGGCTAATACCGGTCTGTTTTTCGAAAATCATGCCCAGGATCGTGGCAATCAAAACGACCAGCGACAGGATCTGCTTCCAGCGCGGAACGTGGCTGTAATCGCGCTGTTCACCGATGCTGCCGACTTCGCTGCTATTCGGGTTATTGGGCAGAAACTTATAGCCAATCGTCAGGAAATAAATGATGCCGCAAACCAGCATCGGTAGACCCACTTTGGCATATTCAAAAAATCCGAAACCGCTGCCGATATTCTGCAACGCCGATTGTGCAATCAGATTGCCCGGCGCGCCGATCAGCGACAGGTTGCCGCCAAGCGCTGCGGCAAAAACCAGCGGCATCAGCAGACGAGAACGGGTAAAGCCGGATTTCGCCGCCACGCCGATGACGACGGGGATCAATACTGCGGCAGTACCGGTATTTGAAAGAAAGCCGGACATCACGCCGACCACCACCATAATCGTGAAAATCAGCTGCTTTTCAGTTTTGGCGAAGTGCGTAATCACACCGCCAACTTTATTCGCCATCCCGGTTTCAAATAGCGCGCCGCCGACGATGAACATAGCGACGAAAAGAATAACGTTGGTGTCGATAAAGCCGGAAAAAGCCTGTTTGAGGTCAAGTACGCCGGTGAGAACCAGCGCTACGCAAACCACCATCGAAGTGACCGCAAGGGGTATTTTCTCCCACACGAACATGGCGATAGCAAACACCAGCAAACATAGAGTAATGGTAATCGGTTCCATATTTATAATTGCCCCATCAATGATATATGATATTGTATCCAATATTGACGAGAGGGAAATTATTCCCATGCAAAGAGTAAGTCAATGCGTTTTTCAGGAAAGCGTCAGGAGTGCGATCTTTATCAAAATATCGCAAAAGCAGTCACTTAGCGTAATTAATTGAGCAGATAAATAAGATGCCTGTAGCGATCGTACAGGCGGGGGGCGTCAAGCGCCGGGATCGTCAACGTAGCGCGTCAGCATATTCTCCATCGAACGGATAATATGTTCGCGCATTCGCAGGCGCGCCAGCTCTTCATCATGCTGCTCCAGGGCCTGTAAAATGCCCTTGTGCTCGCGTATCGAAATGGAAGCGTACTCTTCCTCAGTGACCTTATGTCCCATCGACAGCCCGTTCCACATATTGCTGAGCAAGAGCTTCATTTTAGCATTTCCGGCCGCATTCCATATCTCCATATGAAAGGCCTGATTCATGTCGGAATATTCAGCCGAGTTATTTTCGGCCAGCGCTTTTTCTGCTGAGTAGTGCACTTCGGCAATTCGCGAAATATCCGTCCCGGGACGAGAGGCTTTAGCGACCGCTTCACTCTCCAGCAGCGCGCGAATCTCATAATGCTCGCGAATCGTTTGTTCGTTAATCCCCAGCACAACCGCCCCTTTATTGGGCCGGACTTTAATCAGCCCATCCGCGGCCAGGATCTGAAATGCTTCACGCACGGGCATACTGGAGACGCCGACCATGCTGGCGATCCCTTCAAGGGTAATTTCTTGCCCTTCAACTAAATCGCGCGACAGTATAGCTTTACGTAATACTGCCGCGACCTGCTCTTTCGCTGAAAGAAGCTTAATTTTCCCTAATCGAGGCTTCTGCACTTTCCCAATCCTTCATGTGTTGACGCATTATTTCTGCCAGAGAGAGGAAATAACGCTGCGTTTCCTGCGCGATCTCATCACCATCGCCCCGACGGATAGCGTCCATCAGAGAGCTGAGTATCTGCGCCGACTCCTGATTATCCTCTTTCAGATACAGAATGACATAGCTGATATAGCCATCCAAAAACTGCTGATAAATCTTTTGCAGATAGCGGTTATCAATATATGAAATTAGCGTCTGGTGGAACGCCAACTCCCGCGACCGCTCACCCGGATGCGCCAGCGCGCGCGCGCGCGCAGCGAGCGATTCGCCTGCCGCCGCGGGCACCAATAAAAAAAGCTCCGTGGCCATCACCGCAATTGCCCGAAAAATGTGGCTGACATGGTCAGGCTCCAGTTTTGCGACCTGCATATGGCGGTTTGGCAAGCGCACCAGAAACCCTTCCTGCTCAAGGGCCTGTAGCGCTTCCCGAACCGGCATACGAGAGAGCCCCAGCTGTTCCGCAATACTTTCCTGCGCAAGCTCCTCTCCGGGTTTCATCCCACCGGAAAGGATCTCATAACGGATCATCTGAGTAATGTGGTCCCTGGTCTGCTTTCTTTCAATTTTTTTCACGATGTCCTCATTTGTTGCCGCTTAAGACGCGGGGGAGTTTAGCAGATTTACCAGGCGGGAGAGTCATTCAGAGGCAGGAGAAAACCATAAAAAAGCCGGAACCCAGGTCCCGGCTTCTCTTTTTATGCCAGATTATTTATTCACAAAATCTTCGCCAAGGGCGATATCTTTCTGCAACGTATCCAGCATCCCTTCAAGCGCCTGTTGCTCAAACGCACTGAGTTTGCCAATAGGCTGACGCTGCTCTACGCCATTTTTCCCCAGCAGTAGCGGCTGAGAGAAGAACCGGGCATATTGACCATCACCTTCCACGTAGGCGCATTCCACCACCCCTTTCTCTCCCTGCATGGCGCGAACTAAAGAGAGACCAAATCGGGCTGCGGCCTGACCCATCGACAGGGTTGCTGAGCCGCCGCCAGCTTTGGCTTCAACGACTTCAGTACCGGCGTTTTGAATACGTTTAGTCAGATCCGCCACTTCCTGCTCGCTGAAGCTCACGCCTGGAATTTGTGATAATAAAGGAAGAATAGTTACGCCTGAGTGGCCGCCGATTACCGGAACCTCAACATCGGATGAAGATTTGCCTTTCAGTTCCGCCACAAAGGTATTCGAGCGGATAATATCCAGCGTGGTTACGCCAAACAGCTTGTTCTTGTCGTAAACGCCGGCTTTTTTCAGCACTTCTGCGGCAATCGCCACGGTGGTATTCACCGGGTTGGTGATAATCCCGACGCAGGCCTGCGGGCAGGTTTTAGCAATTTGCTGAACCAGATTTTTCACAATACCGGCGTTAACGTTAAATAAATCGGAGCGATCCATACCGGGCTTACGCGCTACGCCCGCGGATATCAGCACCACATCCGCGCCTTCGAGTGCAGGGGTGGCGTCTTCGCCGGAAAAACCTTTGATTTTTACATCGGTAGGGATATGGCTAAGATCAACCGCCACGCCCGGAGTTACCGGAGCGATGTCGTACAACGAGAGTTCTGAACCTGAAGGCAGTTGGGTCTTAAGTAGTAGGGCAAGCGCCTGGCCAATTCCACCAGCGGCGCCGAGGACTGCAACTTTCATCCTAAACTCCTTATTATGGTTAAAATAATCTTTCGTTACTCCGTCGCCTGGACCTTAATTCACAAGATGAACAATTACAATAAGTATGGCTGAAGAATGCGTGGTCGTGCGCAGCGATGCAGCAGCTTCGCATTTTCCTCCCTGAGACTGACCATCCAGCAAAGTAGTACCGGATCGACTATTGGTTACAATACACCCAGCGTATTGAGCAGAACAACATCATTTAATAACATTTCATTTACTTTTGTAGCAACTCACACGCCGTGACGAAGGCATGTTCCTTATTAGAGTTTTTTGCTAAAATATGCGCCCTTCATAACATTATTTACGCTTCTCCCCTGTGGATTATTTGCATAAAAATGCATTGTTATGCATAATGATGTTGTTTTTACCACCATAATTGGGTGACTTATGCGAAGTTCGGCAAAACAAGAAGAACTGGTTAAAGCGTTTAAAGCGCTGCTTAAAGAAGAAAAATTCAGCTCTCAAGGTGAAATCGTCCAGGCACTACAGGAAGAAGGCTTCGATAATATCAACCAATCGAAAGTCTCACGTATGCTCACCAAATTTGGCGCTGTACGCACGCGCAACGCCAAAATGGAAATGGTTTACTGCCTGCCCGCCGAGCTTGGCGTCCCGACGACCTCCAGCCCGCTGAAAAATCTGGTGCTGGATATCGATTATAACGATTCAGTCGTGGTCATTCACACCAGCCCTGGCGCGGCACAGCTTATCGCCCGGCTTCTCGACTCGCTTGGCAAGGCTGAAGGCATCCTCGGGAGTATTGCTGGTGATGACACCATCTTTACCACCCCCGCCAGAGGTTTTACCGTTAAAGAGCTGCATGACGCCATTCTTGTTCTGTTTGAGCAAGAACTCTGATCCCCTCCCCTCAGGTTAACGCCAGAGGGGAACCCTTCAAAAAATTATCATTCCTTTAACATTTTGTGTGTTTTTCCGCTTCTATACATTCATTTACTTGATGAAATTAACGTAAGCGCACAAAAGATCAAATTATCCTATCTTCATGATTTAAAAAGCTATAAAAGCAATCCATGTCGAAAAAATGACATTTCTAATACTTATACGTTATAAAAACGACGTTTCTTTGTAATTATTTACACGAACAACAATTAGCAAGGTATTAATATTTTCAGTTATTAGTGTATACTTGATTTTGTGATGAGGGTCACGAAACAAAAGACCCCAACAAAAAGATTCGACGAGGTGAACATCATGAAAATCAAAACCACTGTAGCAGCATTGAGCATCCTTTCCGTTCTGTCCTTTGGCGCCTTTGCCGCTGACTCTATCAACAGCGAACAGGCTCAGGGCCGTCAGGCAATCGGCACCGTTTCCGTCGGCGCGGTAAGTTCTTCCCCGATGGATATGCATGAAATGCTGAACAAAAAAGCGCAGGAAGAAGGTGCTTCTTCTTATCGCATTATTGAAGCACGTACCGGTGACCACTGGCACGCAACGGCTGAACTGTATAAATAAGATTTAACGATTGTCGGTCATTAACTAAACAGAATCTCTTCAGCGGCCTCAAGTTGATTACAACTTTCCGCCGCTGAAAATATGAAGGTTGGAGAAAAGATTATGAAAAGCGCAATTATTATCGCATCCCTGGGTCTGGCTTCCGTTCTCTCTTTCGGTGCAAACGCCGCCGTTAACCAAGTGAACGCAGAACAGGCGCAAAATCTACAGTCCATGGGCACCGTTTCCGTTTCTCAGGTAGGCAGCGCACCGATGGATATGCGTCAGGAGCTGGCGGCTAAAGCTGAAAAAGAAGGCGCCAGCAGCTACCGCATCATTGAAGCCCGTACCGGCGATAACTGGCACGCTACGGCTGAACTGTACAAATAAACCCTCGTCGTCTTATCCGACGACTTGCCCCCGCTCTGTCGGGGGCTTTTTTATGAATGCCGCACATTAAAACGAAGCTCTCCTTCCAGCTCCTCTTCCGCCTCATCAAAAAGCAGAATTAATGCGCCGAATCGGCGTCGCTGATTATCGCTTAAATGAATAAATTCAATCTCCAGCGGTAGCGGCAGCAACCCGGCGATCACCGCATCCCATAATGAATCAAGGTTGTTCACTTTCTCACGCTCTAAGTGAAAAGTACGTGAAAACTCGCGATAAAAATCCTGCTGCTCAGCTATTTCGTCAAAATCAAAGGTATAGGTAGTCGTCATTGCCCGCATCCTGTCCACACCTGCAGCTCGTCTTAGCCCGATATTCCGGCGTATCGTCCCACTCTGCTGGAGGAATTCGTTTTCTGACGATTAAGTATAGCGATAAAAAAACCGACGCTTCAGGCGTCGGTTATGGATGCTAACTGTTGGTGAGTACGTGCTGATACTTATGCAGCATATCCACCAGCCTTCGTACCGGCTCGGTCACCTGGGAAGAGGCTTCCCAGTGCTGTAATTTTTGCTGATAGATATCCAGTTCATCAAGCAAACGGGCAAAATAGTAGCGACGCTTATCATCGCTCTTCGCGGAAATGACGCGATCCGCCGTGCGACGCAGCTGCCGGTGAAAGGCGGACAGATCGTCGTTTATCGGTACCGGTGCATCGCGCAGGCGCTGATGGGCAATAATCAGGGTTAATGCCAGACGAAAGCGCGCGATGTCGCCAGGAAACTTATTCAGCAATAAAAAAAGCTGACGATACAGAGCGGGCAAATGGTTCTCTTTACGTCGCGCCGTATTGGTGGTCAACGATGATACCGCTGCCGAGACAAACTGGTTAAGCAGCACGCGTCCGGTGCGAGCCTGGGAGTTATCACGCACCAGCAGGATCACCATCAGCGCGAGGAAGCATCCTACGATCTGACCTAAGGCGCTATCAAGAAACTGGTTGAATTCAAACTTCATCGGGTTGTCGAGCACCAGGATATTAATCGTGCTGGCCAGCGCGCCCAACGACCCCAGGCGCCGCTTCTGTACCTCGATGCCGATAAAAAATGCCATCACCGCAAGGCTAATGCACAGCAGCAGCATACTTTGCTGCGTCGCAGGCATAATCACCAGGAAAAACAGCGCGCCCAGAGGTAAAGCCGCCAGCGTGCCGTAAAGGAAATCAATAGCCACCATCCGCGGATTTGGCAAACGCATCGCTAAGGCCGTAACAACCGCAATCATCACCATCGCCCCGCTTCCCGAGGTCCAGCCGGTCCATAGCCAGAACAACGTACCGAGGATACAAGAGATAGAAGTTCGCCAAAAGTTCACCATCGCATGATGGCGCTCGGCGGATTCCGCCTTCACCACCACTTCGCCCTGCAGTACTTCCTCTTCAATACGGCTGATTTTGGTATTGCCGACCACGCCCCGCTTCAAAAGCAGATAGCGCGTCGCAGCACCTACCCAGCTGTAGATCGTCACCGGCGTATTATGCTCCCCCTTCCAGGTCAAAAAGCGGCGCATACGTTTTAGCTGACGGTGCACGTCCTGCACGGTCTCAACCGGTTCAGCAAAGAGCTCCCGATAATCATCCGTCACTATCTCAGGCCGGGTGTTCTGAATCAGAAAGGTTTCACAGGCCTGAGTAATCAGGGTCAAAGAGAGGGTGTTGATCGCCTTCAGGCGTTGATTCACTTTAGCCCAGCGCGAAGACTCCATGATCAGGTTGGCGCGCATCCCCTCCAGCCCGTTGGTACGGCGTACCAGGGCGCTCCAGGCCTTATCGACCTCATCTTTATCGCCATGGGCCACGCAAAGCTGCATCAGGCGATATTGATCGATCAGCAGGTTATCCAGCTCAAGATCGATCTCTTTTTTTATCGATCGCGGAGAAAACAGCAGATCGGCCACAATGGCGCTGACGATACCGATGACAATCTCACTGCATCGTTCGACGGCGAACTGCGGCGCCAGCATCGGCTCTTCGTGAATAGTGATAATAATGATGAGCGCGGTATAACCCGCCAGACCCCACGCATAGGAGTTCTCAACCCGCACCAGCGAGGAGATCCAGGTACAGAAGCCCGCCCACAGGCAGCAGACCAGTACCATCAACAGCGGGGCGCGGATCATCAGGATGATAATCGCCAGTGCGGCGATACAGCCGATAAAGGTGCCGACGATACGCAGCATCCCGCGATAGCGAATGGCGCCGGAGTAAGGCTCCCCGCCTGCGGCAAATGCCGGACCGGCAGCAACGATCGCTGCGGTGAGCACCGCCCAGCGTGGAGTTTCCAGCTGAAAATGAAAACCGACGAATAACGCCAGCACCACCGCGCAGGCTAACTTAACGGCGAAGCGGAGATGCCGGAGTTCGATGGTGAAGATCCCCATGGCGATTAACCGAACTCACGCAGGCGCATCGCCAGTTTCTGGAAGAAGTTTGCCTGACTGGTATCGCGATCCTCTTTACCCGTGATCACCACCGTCGCCGTGGTGCCCGCTGGCCAGAGATTGCCCTGCTGCTGATCAAGGCGAATACGTACCGGTACCCGCTGCGCCAGGCGCACCCACTCAAGATTAGAATCAATAGAGGCCAGCCCTTTTGAATCGCTGCTGCTGCTGGCATTGGTGACGCCAGCAGCGATGCTGTCGACGGTCCCCCTGAGGGTATGTACGCTTCCCAGAGGGGTAATTTCAGCACGAAACCCGGGGCGCACGCCTTCAAGCTTGGTCTCTTCAAGATAGGCCATGACATAGAAGGTATTTTGCTTCACCAGCGCAACCGCGGTGGAACCTCGGGTGATAAACTCGCCGCGGTACACGTTCAGGTTGGTCACCCAGCCATCGGCCGGAGCGCGAATCACCGTCCGTTCAAGGTCAAGCTTCGCCAGATCGCGACTCGCCGTCGCTTTGGCTAATTGATGTTCAACGGTTTGCAGGACGTTATTCGCCTGGTCTATCTCTTCCCGGGACATGGCCTGGACGCCAAGACGGTTACGACGGCCGGCTTCCACGCGCTTCTCCTGCGCCAGAGTCTGGTAATAGGAGACATCGGCTTCGGCCTCTGCTAACGCTTTCTGGTAACGCGGTTGGTCAATGACGAACAAAATCTGGTCTTTCTTAACCAGTTGGTTATCCTTGATATTCACCTGCGAAATCAGGCCGGAAACATCGGGGGCAATGGCCACAATATCCGCACTAAAGCGCGCATCGCGCGTCCAGGGCGATGCGGTGTAGTACACCCATGCGCGAAAAATCGCCATAAATGCAAGGATAACCAGTATCACAGTGATTGCGGTACGGAGGATATTTCTTGTTAGTGTTTTCACATCAACCTCAAACGAACAAACGTGATATCAGATAAAACAAGCAGCAATATAGCGCGGTATTGAACAGGGCCGGGTGCCAGACAAAATCATAGATGCCCGTTGGAACCAGCAGGCGGTGCGCCAGCCAGAAGACGGCGAGCGACAACAGCAACTCAAAGAAGATCGGCGGAAACGACAAGCCGAAAATCACAATGACAGGAAACAGACTCATGATGACCTTGATAAGAAGCGTGCAGGTGATATGCGCAATGCGTTTATTATTTAGCTAACTATATAGTACCGTAACAATTGCAGCCTTATCTACAATGTGTGATCTAAATCACTTTTAAGCCAGAGTGAATAATGGAACGATTAAAACGCATGTCCGTTTTTGCCAGAGTGGTCGAATTAGGGTCATTTACCGCCGCGGCTCGCCAGCTCCAGATGAGCGTTTCTTCCATCAGCCAGACGGTAGCCAAACTGGAAGATGAGCTGCAGGTTAAGCTGCTCAACCGCAGTACGCGTAGCCTTGGCTTAACAGAAGCGGGAAAAATCTACTATCAGGGCTGTCGGCGAATGCTGTTCGAAGTCCAGGATGTCCATGAACAGTTGTACGCGTTTAACAATACGCCCATCGGTACCCTGCGCATCGGCTGTTCTTCAACTATGGCACAGAATGTCCTGGCGCGCATAACGGCGGACATGCTTAAAGAGCACCCCGGACTATCGATAAATCTGGTCACGGGCATCCCCGCTCCGGACCTGATTGCGGACGGTCTGGATGTGGTTATTCGCGTGGGGGCGCTGCAGGATTCCAGCCTCTTTTCCCGCCGCCTGGGTTCGATGCCGATGGTGCTGTGCGCGGCGAAAAGCTATCTCCAGCATGCCGGCTGTCCGGAAAAACCAGCAGATCTCGCCAGCCACTCCTGGCTGGAATACAGCGTCCGGCCGGATAACGAATTTGAAATCATCGCCCCGGAAGGGATCTCAACCAAACTGATCCCTCAGGGCCGATTTGTCACTAACGATCCAATGACGCTGGTCCGCTGGCTGACGGCAGGCGTCGGCGTGGCTTATGTTCCGCTGATGTGGGCGATCGACGAGATCAACCGCGGCGAACTGGAGATCCTGCTGCCGAGCTACCAGTCCGATCCGCGCCCGGTTTACGCGCTGTATACCGAGAAAGATAAGCTGCCTCTGAAAGTACAGGTATGCATTAATTATCTGACGGAGTATTTCGTCGGGGTGGCAAAAATTTATCAGGGCATGCACGGTCGGGGGATTGCCCGCTAGCCGTCCGAATCAGCCAAAGAGGGCATTAACTCATTATCAGGTCCGGCATCGGAAATGATTTGCGTCACTTCGCTGAGATTTCCGATGCGCACCTCGCCGGCACGATGAAATTTACTTTTGTCGATAAGCAATAGCGACTGCGCCGCCCGTTTCAGGAGCAAGGATTTGTACGCGGCATTGTTAACGCTGGAATCCCAGAGTACGCCATCGTTATCGATCCCTTCGCAGGAAAAAATAAACAGATCGATCTCCAGCGATTTGACCTGCGATAACAGCGCGGGGTTAACGTAATAGCCATATTGACGCAGAAGCTGACCACCGGCGCTAATTAACTGGATCCGCTCGCGGCGGCCAAGTTCAACGCAGACCGGGTGGCTATTGGTAAATACCGTCAGGTTAATATCCGGCAGCTGACGCGCCAGAAACCAACAGGTTGAGCTGGCATCCAGCGCGATCGTCATGCCTGCATCAATCCACGCCAGCGCCGTACGCGCAATATCGGATTTATGGGCATAGTGGCTTTTCACGCGACGATGAAAAGGCTTCTCGCAGTGATGATTATCGCGTTGAAGAACTCGCGCCCGCCCGTGACTACGCTGAATGCTCCCCTGCCTCTGTAGCTCACTCAAATCGCGGCGAATGGTCTCAATGCTGACCTGCAGAAGATGGGACAACGCTTCGGTGGTTAAAGTGTGATGCTGATTGAGTAACTCAACTATCTGCTGCTGACGCGCGGCTTTCATCGCGACCCCGCGGAGGTAATTTGCGCTTTCGCGGAATGCGAAAGCGCATGATGAGGGATCAGGCGGTGCCGCCGACGGTGAGTTTATCCACTTTCAGCGTGGGCTGACCGACGCCAACCGGCACGCTCTGGCCCTCTTTACCGCAAACGCCGACGCCGCTATCCAGCTTCAGATCGTTCCCCACCATCGAAATCTGCTGCATCGCTTCAATGCCGGAGCCGATAAGCGTTGCCCCCTTCACCGCTTTGGTCACTTTCCCTTTCTCGATCAGGTAGGCTTCCGAGGTAGAGAAAACGAATTTCCCGGAAGTGATATCTACCTGGCCGCCGCCGAAGTTCGGCGCATAGATACCGTAATCGACCGATGCGATAATTTCCTGCGGCGTGGATTTACCCGCCAGCATGTAGGTGTTGGTCATACGCGGCATAGGCAGATGCGCATAGGATTCGCGGCGACCGTTACCGGTTGGCGCCACGCCCATCAGCCTGGCGTTGAGCTTGTCCTGCATATAACCTTTCAGAATCCCGTTTTCGATCAGCACGTTATACTGCCCAGGCGTACCTTCATCGTCAATGGCGACGGAGCCGCGACGGTTGGCCATGGTGCCGTCATCCACAACGGTACATAGCTCAGAGGCCACCAGTTCCCCCATATGACCGCTGAACACCGAGGTTCCGCGACGGTTAAAATCGCCTTCCAGGCCGTGACCAACGGCTTCATGCAGCAGCACGCCAGGCCAGCCAGCACCCAGAACAACCGGCAACATCCCGGCAGGCGCTGCGACGGCGGTCAGGTTGACCAGCGCCATACGCACGGCTTCTCTCGCCCAAACATCAGCGCGCACTTCTCCCTCCAGCGAGGCCAGGAAATAGTCGTAGCCAAAGCGGCCGCCGCCGCCGCTGGCGCCGCGCTCGCGTTTGCCGTTTTCTTCCACCAGCACGCTGACGGAAAGACGAACCAGCGGACGAACGTCAGCCGCTAGCGTGCCGTCGGTGGCGGCAACAAGAATTAACTCATAGACACCGGTCAGACTGGCGGACACTTCCTGCACGCGTTTATCGGCCGCGCGGGCGGTTTTATCGACCCGGCGCAGAATATCCAGCTTCTCTTCGCGGCTCATGCTCTGCAGCGGGTCAATGCTGGTATAGAGGGAGCTGTACTCCACCGCTCCAAGGGTATGAACTTTACCATCACCGCGATCGCGCACGATGGTGCGTGCCGCCTGCGCGCTCTGTTCCAGCGCCAGCCGGCTAATCTGATCAGCGTACGCAAAGCCGGTTTTTTCCCCGCTCACCGCGCGAACGCCGACGCCCTGGTCGATATTGTACGAACCATCTTTTATGATGCTGTCTTCCAGAACCCAGGACTCGTGATAGCTCGACTGAAAATAGAGATCGCCGTAATCCAGACGACGCTCGGCCAGCTGGCCAAGAATGGTAAACAGATCCTGATGATTCAGGCCGTTTGCCGACAGTAATTGTTCACTTACCAGGTTCAGACTCATCGTTATGCTACTCGTTTGTTGCCGCCTCTCGGGCGGAAATAAAAAACGCTATCTATTGAGAGTGCGGTAATTCCCCGCAATCGTCAAATCATTGCTTTTTGTCGCTCCGCGCCTGGCGCAGCACTTCGTTAATTTGCGGCTGATCGATAGGACCGGTGATGCGATAGCGCAAAATAGAGACCTTATTCCATAGCGGTCCCAGCACCTTACTGGCGGCAAAGACCGCAGCACCGATTATCGGGTTCACGGCAAAGGCCGCCGCAACGCCTACGGTCGCGGAGATTTCCGGCGCAACCACGGCCTGCATATCCAGCTGGCGGCGAACAAGATCCACCGAGCCTTTCATTGCGATATCCGCTTCCAGACCATCGACCAGGGTATCATCGGTATGCAGAACGCCGTCTTTAATCCATGCCGTGCTGCGAATCGAATCGAAATAGAACCCTTCGCTGAACGTATCGCTAAAGTCGAAGCGCAGCTTGCGCAGCAGCGCGTCAACGCTCAGCAGGCGCAGAAGCTGGCCGGCGTGTCCGGTGCTGATATCGGTAAACTCTCCCTTCCCGAGACGGCTTTTAAGAATGCCGTTAAGCGAAGCAACGTCCGGTTGCCACGGCGGCGCGCGCCAGTGTAGATCGTAATCAATATCGAACGACGATCCTTTTACCGGTGTGGACACGCCGAAGAAGTTTACAAAATCATCGGTTTTATTCCCGTGCAGCTTACCTTTTAATGAGGTCCGTACGCCGCTCGGGGCGCTAACCCATACGCCATCGCTCGTCAGACGGCCAAAACCGGTATCCACCAGCCCGTTCGCCAGGGTCAGGGTATCGCCGCTGATCGTAAAATCGCCGTCGATACGACCATATTTTTGCCCCCACAGCCAGCACTCTGCGCAGCGAAGCTGGAGATCGGGCCAGCCGTGGAAATCTACTTTTGTCTCGGTCAGCGGAGCGCTGCTATTTTCCGTCCCGCTGCTTTTCGCCGAAGTTGGGTTGTAATAGAGGTAGCGAATGGCCGCCAGCCACGGGGCATTTTTGCGCATCGTCAGGGTAGCGTTGACTTCACGCCCCTGAGCTTCAATCTTCGTTCCACCTGCATCGGGCCGGGAGACCAGGCTGACGTTATTCCAGCTCTGACCCGCCATCGTTAACGTCGGCGTACGCAGCGTGACCTGCTGCGGGAAGACAATACTACTGCTGACGTCAGTTGCCGCACCGCGCTGGAACAGCGCCAGCCACTGCGCGCCATCCATCGGCGGCATATTCAGCTCGACGCCTGACTGCGCAGGCAGCGGAGATACGGCTTTACTGTCAGAAGTTAAAATCGCGCGATCTAGTGTGAGCTTATTGCCCAGCAGCCAGCGGCTATTAATGTGATTCTTCGTCCCCATGGAGCCGGTCAAATTAAAGCTGCTTAATCCGCCATCAACCTTAATTTTTACCGGTAAAGGCTCACCGGCCTGCTTATCAACCGGAGCAGGTAAGTGACTACTTACGTTTTTCAGCTCACCGTTAATATCGACTTTATAATTTGCGCTGCCGCGGTACGGAAGCTCAATCGCCACTTTACCGTCCCAGGGCACGCTGCCGCTCAGGCTGTTCTCCAGCGCTTTCGGCAACAGACCGGTACGCGCAGGCTCCCAGTTGGCGTTCATCCCGACGTTAACCAGGAACGCTTTCTCGCCCTCGGTGGTCGAGAAATCAACGTTCAGCGGCTGATTAAACCAGGTCGCGCTCATCGGTTCGCTTTTCAGATCGCCGTTTACAAAGCTGAATTTACCGCTCAGGTTTTGCAGCGTGGTATCGATAGGCTTGATAAACAGACTATTATTCTTCAGCTGGACGTCTCCTTTGGCGGTGGTCATCTCGCCGTCCAGCGGGATGTTCAAATGTAAGCGAGCGCTCACATCCCCATCCAACTGAAGCTCGTCCAGCGCCGCGCCCAGCGTCTCTTTCAACGGCGTCTCGTTAAAGTAAGGACCAACCTCTTTACCCGGGCCGTTAACATCGGCATCAATCAGCAGTTTTTCTCGCGAGTAGTCCGGTATCACCGCGTCCAGATTACTGGCCGTCACTTTGCCGAGCATCGCCTTATCGGCCTTCATCCACAGCCCGTCATTGATAAAGTTAAGATCGATATTCAGGCCGGTGAGCGCTGGCCAGTCAGGCTGAAAGGCGAAGGTGGCGTTTTTTAGCGGCACCGAGACCTGAAACTGACCTTCATTGTGCTTGTAAGGGAACAGATGGGGATTACCGCCGTAAGCCAGCGTGGCGTCGGTGGCCTGGCCGCCTTTAATCGCCCCGCTAAGATAATCCACCAGCTCTTTACCCATCAGATTTTCAGGGAAGTAGCGCCATGCCTGACCGCCATCATTGGTACTGATACCGGCCAGAATACCGAGCCAGGGTTCATCACCCTGCGGTTGCAGATAGCGGAAGCCGCCGCGGGCGCGAACGCCGGTAGCCTGCACGTCAATATCGCGACCGTCGAGCATAAAACCTTTGTCGTTCTTTATCCAACTGAGCGTCGCATCGCCTTTAGCGATCTCCAGCGGCGCGCGAAATACCGTCTCATAAGGCATTTTTGCCTGCTTTATGCTGGCATGCAGGATACCGTTCTCCACGCTCCCGGCAATGCTGCCGGAAAAATGCTCCGCGCCGGGCAACAGCTTCCACTGCTTCCAGGACATGTCGCTCCAGTCCGCTTTGAAACGCGTTTTCTCCGCCATCTGGAGAGGAATATCGAGCGCCAGAAGATTGATCTTGCCATCCGGCTGCGTTGTACGCCAGATTTCACCCAGCGACGGCGCCAGTTTATCCGCCATCGGCTGCAGCCCGGTCAGGCCGCTAAGATTAAGGTTGCTGGCGCGTATGCGCAGCTCATCGCTGCGTTGAGCATTTGTTCCGCCGACATCCTGGGCAGGTATCCACGCCATCGCCAGCGCGCCGCGCGGCCAGGGTTTATCATCCATGGAGATACGCGTGTCCGGGATGCGAAAGCCCCAGCTGTGGTTATCGCGATAGATGTGCGCGGTCAGATTATCGACCGACAGATGATGCTTATCTTTATCGCCCTGCCAGCTGGCGCCGCCTTTTTTCAGCCACACATCGCCACTGGCGACATCGCCTTTATCGATAGTCATCCAGCCTTCCAGGCTAAACTTCGCGCTCTGTAGGGCGATGTTGTCCTGCATCCAGCGTCCAAGCCAGGGCTTAACGTCGATATCATCGGCCTGAAGCCAGACACGCCCCTTATTGAGCAAACCGTCTTCGTCGCGCAGATCCATTCGCACCTGCATCACGCCATGCTGGCCGGTCAGGCTGCTGAGGCTAAGCTGTCCTTCCGCGCGATGGCGATTTTTACCGTTCAGCCAGGTAAGCTGCGGAATCGTAAGTTCTGCCCGCTGACCGGAAATCGTCAGGAAGCTCAGATGACTATCGCGAAGGGTAAAGTGATCGAACTGGCGGAGGAAAAGATCGCTGATGCGGTCAGTTTTCAGACCTTCGCCGCTGTTATTGGTTTGGATCGGCGTGTTGGTATGAACCTGTAGCTGCCAGAAGGTCAGGTCGCGAAACTGCCAGCGCATATGCAGCAGACTTTGCCATACGTCGAGCGCCAGAGTGACGCGTTTGACGGAAAGCTCACCGCCGTCGCTCAGGCCTGCCTTGATATCACGGACATCAAGCGTCGGGCCAAACGTCTGCCAGCTGGCGGTAATTTGTGAGGCATCGACCGGTACGCCGGCAATCGCCGATACTTTTTCCAGCACCTGCGGACGCCAACTGTTCAACTGCGGCAGTACGAGACGCAGACCGCTCACCAGCAGTGCGACGACAACAATCACTGTTGCCGCGGTGAGCAGTAAAATCCCGGGCAGTCGCCTCACGCATCTCTCCTTGTCAGCCTTTTACGCGCCATCCTTTTACCTGCCCCTGTCCTGAAGTGAGCCAGGCAAAACGGATGATTACATCATAACTACATCAAACTGCTCTTGATTATAGAGCGGTTCAATTTGTACTTTGACCTGCTTACCGACAAAGATCTCGACTTCCGCCAGCGCATGCGACTCTTCCCCTTTCAGCGTTTCCGCTACCGCAGGAGAAGCATAGACCAGGAATCGGTCGGAATCGTAGGCGTGGTGTACGCGCACGATTTCACGCATGATTTCGTAGCACACCGTTTCTACCGTTTTCACCGTGCCGCGGCCGTGGCAGGTCGGGCACTCATTGCACAGCACGTGCTCCACGCTTTCGCGGGTGCGCTTGCGGGTCATCTCCACCAGCCCAAGCTGAGAGAAGCCGTTTATGCTGGTTTTTACCCGATCCTTGCTCAGCGCCTGTTCCAGCGAATGCAGCACCCGCCGACGGTGATCCTCATTATTCATATCAATGAAATCAATGATGATAATACCGCCAAGATTGCGCAGACGCAGCTGACGGGCAATGGCCTGGGTCGCCTCAATATTGGTATTAAAAATAGTATCGTCAAGATTACGGTGACCGACGAATGCTCCGGTATTGATATCGACGGTAGTCATCGCTTCCGTCTGGTCGATGATCAGATAACCGCCTGATTTCAGTTCAACTTTACGCTCCAGCGCGCGCTGGATTTCGTTTTCCACGTCAAAGAGATCGAAAATCGGCTGGCGGCCGCTGTAGTGCTCCAGCTTGCTGGTCATCTCCGGAATATATTCGGCGGTAAACTCAAGCAGCGATTCGTAGGTCAGACGGGAGTCTACGCGAATACGGTCAAGATGCGCATCGGCGAAATCACGTAGCACGCGCTGCGCCAGGGCCAGTTCACCGTACAGTTGATAACGCGTCTGCTGGCGCTTTTTGCGCTCCATGACTTTTGTCCAGACGCGCTTGAGGTAGGCGGCATCTGCGGCCATCTCCTGCTCATGTACCCCTTCAGCCGCGGTACGAATAATGAAACCGCCCTGTTCGTCACAGTATTCAGACACCACTTTTTTCAGGCGCTCACGTTCCGCTTCGCTTTCAATACGCTGAGAGACGCCGACGTGCGAAGCGCCTGGCATAAAGACCAGATAGCGAGAAGGAATGGTGATATCGGTGGTGAGACGGGCGCCTTTGGTACCCAGCGGGTCTTTCACCACCTGCACCATTAAATCCTGCCCCTGGCGCACCAGTTCGGAAATATCGCGAACGGTGAACTGTTTTTGCTCTTCGCCTGCCACGCATTCGGTGTGCGGCATAATATCGGAAGCGTGCAGAAACGCGGCTTTATCGAGGCCAATATCTACAAAAGCCGCCTGCATTCCCGGCAGCACCCGACTGACACGACCTTTGTAGATATTGCCTACTATTCCGCGTCGCGCTTCACGCTCAATATGAATTTCCTGAAGAATACCGCCATCAATATAAGCGACGCGCGTTTCCGATGGCGTTACGTTAACTAATAATTCAGCAGTCATCTTTATCCCTTTTCTTCACGCAGTGAGTTAAAGTTACTCAGCAACTCATACGTTTCCACCAGCGGTAAGCCCACTACGGCGTGATAGCTGCCATTTATCTTCCTGACAAAACAGCCACCCAACCCCTGAATACCGTATGCACCTGCTTTATCTAAAGGTTCGCCGCTGGCAACATAATCGGCGATATCCTGTACTGAGAGCACACGGAAAGTGACCTCCGTGACCACCAGGCAATCCAACGTCTGCTGCTTATCGGCCAGGGCCACGGCGGTCATCACCTGATGGGTTTTCCCGGAAAGCATACGCAGCATTTCGGCGGCGTGGCCGGCATCGCGCGGCTTCTCCAGCACTTCACCATTAAGGATGACAATGGTATCCGCTCCCAGTACGGGGAGATCAAGCGGCGCTAACGCCACTCCAGCCTGAGCCTTCTCACGCGCCAGACGTACAACATACTGCTGCGCGCTCTCCTGGGGACGGCGCTGTTCCTCAATACCGGGAATCACGCGTTCAAAAGAGAGACCGAGCTGAGTCAGCAGTTCCTGCCGACGGGGAGAGCCTGAAGCCAGATACAGAGTCGTCATATCAACCTTATTGCACCGCAAACTGCTGACGCACTTTACGCATTAGCAGGAAAATCCATGGCCAGAGCACACCGTTTACTACACTACTCCAGAACACTTCCGGGCGGAAAGAGACGTTGATCACTAAAAACTCTGCCCAGAAAACAATGATATCCACGGCGAGGGATAACATGACTACCACCAGCGCCTGTTGCCAGAGCGCCAGATTGCGGAACAGCTGATATTTCAGCGCAACCAGATAAGCCACAATACTTAATGATAGTGCGCGAACGCCAAGCGTCGAACCGCTAATGAGATCGAGGATTGCGCCCATCACAAAGCCTGTGCCGACGTTAACCCGATGGGGCAACGCAAGAATCCAGTACAACAGGATGAGAAATACCCAGTTTGGCCGGTAAACGCTAATGTCCGCCGGCCAGGGCATAATCTGCAACAAGAGTGCAATAAGGAACGAGAGCCAGATAACCCAGCGTCCCTGGCTACGGTAGCTTGCCACTATTGCCCCCCTGCAGGCAGAGGCTGCTGTGGCATACCGGTTGCTGGCGCCGGCATCTGCGGCCCCATCGCATCCGGCGCAGGCAGAACCTGCGGCATCATCTGCATCAGGCGCTCGTTCGCTACGCGATGAACCTCTTCCGGCGTCATGGGATTAGCTCCGTTGCGATCGGCGCCCCACAGCAGCAGCAGATAGCGTAAGCGCTGCAGACCGGCGGTCGGACGGGCCTGAATCACCGTGTACGCGCGCTGCGTATCCAGCTTAACGGAAGAGACCACGCCCACCGGATACCCTTCCGGGAAGCGGCCGCCGAGCCCCGAAGTCACAAGGACGTCGCCGACGCGAATATCAGTATTGGCCGGCAGATGTTCCAGCTGCAGATCGTCAGTACAACCGTTGCCTGCCGCAATCACGCGAATATCGTTACGCAGCACCTGAATCGGTAACGCATGAGTGGCATCGCAAATCAGCAGCACGCGGCTGGTCAGCTTCGCCACCGCGACCACCTGGCCGACGACGCCTTTATCGCTGATGACCGGCTGACCTTCGTATACGCCGTTAACGCTGCCTTTATCGATAACAACCTGATCGCTGTATGGGTCGTTAACCGTTGAGATGACCTGGGTCACCATTTTTTGCTCGTCCTGCCGCAGCGGAGAGCCCAGCAGCTCGCGCAGACGCGCGTTCTCCTGTTTATACTGACCCAGCATCAATAGATCGCTGTTTTTTAACAGCAGTTCCTGGCGCAGCGCGCGGTTTTCCAGTTCGAGCTGGTCGCGGGTGGCCAGCGTTTGCGAAACGCTATCCAGCAGTTCCCGGGGACCATTAGAGACAAAGTAGAAAGGGCTGACGGCAGTATCCATGTACGTTCGAATCTGGCTGAACGTACCCAGGCGGCTGTCGGCGATTATCACGCCAAGCGCCACCAAAACCGCCAGAATAAGGCGAATCTGTAGCGACGGGCCACGGCTAAAAATTGGCTTCATAGGCTATGCGTATTCTCGTGTCAGTTAAGACCGGGGCAGCCGTAAGCCAGCTACCCGGATCTCAGGCTGACTACTCTTCGCTGAACAAGTCGCCGCCGTGCATATCGATCATTTCCAGTGCCTTGCCGCCGCCACGAGCGACGCAGGTCAGTGGATCTTCTGCAACTACGACAGGAATTCCTGTCTCTTCCATTAACAGGCGGTCAAGGTTGCGCAGCAGCGCGCCGCCGCCGGTCAGAACCATACCGCGTTCGGAGATATCGGAAGCCAGTTCCGGCGGGCACTGCTCCAGCGCGACCATCACCGCGCTAACGATGCCGGTCAGCGGCTCCTGCAGCGCTTCGAGGATTTCATTGGAATTCAGCGTAAAGCCGCGTGGTACGCCTTCAGCAAGGTTGCGCCCGCGAACTTCGATTTCGCGAACTTCATCACCCGGATAAGCGGAACCGATCTCGTGTTTGATACGTTCTGCGGTCGCTTCGCCGATCAGGGAGCCATAGTTACGACGCACATAATTAATCACCGCTTCGTCAAAACGGTCGCCGCCGATACGTACGGAAGAGGAGTAGACCACGCCGTTCAGGGAGATGACCGCCACTTCAGTCGTCCCGCCACCGATATCCACAACCATCGAACCGGTTGCCTCGGAGACCGGCAGGCCTGCGCCGATCGCAGCCGCCATCGGCTCTTCAATCAGGAAAACTTCACGGGCGCCAGCGCCCTGTGCGGATTCACGAATCGCGCGACGTTCAACCTGAGTCGCGCCAACCGGCACGCACACCAGCACGCGCGGGCTCGGACGCATAAAGCTGTTGCTGTGCACCTGTTTAATAAAGTGCTGAAGCATTTTTTCGGTAACGAAGAAGTCGGCAATAACGCCGTCTTTCATTGGGCGAATAGCTGCAATGTTGCCCGGTGTACGCCCAAGCATCTGCTTCGCTTCATGACCCACCGCTGCGACGCTTTTCGGCGATCCGGCACGATCCTGACGAATGGCCACCACGGAAGGCTCATTCAATACGATGCCTTGTCCTTTTACATAAATCAGGGTATTCGCGGTACCCAGGTCAATGGACAGGTCATTGGAAAACATGCCACGAAATTTTTTTAACATACTAAGGGATAATCCTGAAAGCTGGGGCGGAAAACAAAATCCGCTTACTTTACCAACCACGCGCAGCAGCGACAAGGCGCAAAAATCATCTGCTGCGGTGAAAATTAGTGCAGTTCGTTACCTTTGTTACAAATTTGACTGAGTCCGTCCGATGCCGAAATCTTCAGCAGCGCTCCGCGCTTGAATCTGCAACCTGTCAAAGGTCATTCACTGGCATTTACATTGCGACAATCCGGCAGGTAGACAAGCACACCCCCATCACTATGGCGCGCATTATTCTACGTGAAATCACGCTAAACGGCAGATCAAACAGAGTATCTTTGCGAATATTTTTTCACATTTGTGTCAAGTGGCTGTGAGGCGGCAAAAAATTCCCCCTGACCGCCGGTGACACCGCATTGAGACAGCACCTGCCACTCGCTACGGCTGAGCACGCCGGTTGCGAAAACCTGAACCGGCATTCCCTTACAGGCTTCAACCAGACTCTGCACCAGCAGCTGATTCTCACTGCGTTTTTCTATATTGCGCGATAACCCCGAATGCAGCTTGATAACCTCAACGTCGAGCTGCTTAATCCAGCTGGTTCCAACCAGCGTCAGACCAGCCTGAACTACGGCAACTCGAACACCCAAAGCGTTAACCAACCGCATAACCGGCTGCAGGCGGCCGATATATTGACAAACATCCGCCTCTGCAAGTTCAAAAATAATACGCCGACGTTGCGATTTTTCGCATTGCATCAAAGTATCGCGCAGCCAGCGCTGGAAGCGGGGGCGAATTAATGACTCAACCGTCACCTGTAGCGCGAGATTTTCTTCCGGCCAGAAGCCTAAAAACGGCAGCAACCGGGTGATTTGCAGGCGGTCATACTCTTCCGCCAGACCGAACTGCAGTACCATCGGCATATATTCCGCCGCGATAACTTCTTCCTTGCCATCGTAAAGACGACACATTAGCTCGCGGTGGTGTACGCGACCGTCACGCGTTACGGCAGGTTTCTGGTAGAGACGCGGTCCGCCGCGGCTGAGCATTTGCTCGATAAGCGTGCGCCAGCGGACGTTGCCGCGCCCCTTTTCCGGGAGAGAGTCATCGTAGACGGCCCAGCTGTTGCTACCCTGCAATACCGCATTGCGCGTTGCCGCTTCCGCATGCTCCATCACCTGGGCTGCCGTTTGTCCGCTACGGAAGGCGCAGATCCCGATATGCATCATGTCGTCACGATCGAGAATTCGCGTTGGCGGCAGGGCATCCATAGCCTTCAATAGCAATCCGGCGATGCTATCCGCCTCTTTTAACGTGCGATGAGGGAGCAGAACGGCAAAATCGCTTCGGTGATAGCGGGCCAGCAGCGCGCCGGGATAACGCATAATAAAGGTGGAAAGCATGTTGATCAGCGTAAAGTAATGCTCTTCAGTCGCTGTACGCCCCCAGTTATCGCGCAGCAGGTCGAAATCCGGCAGGCGGATCATCATAACAATACCGTACGACCCCACCTTCTCCTGATCTTCAAGCAGCGTCGACAGCTGATTATCAAAGAACAATCGGTTACTGAGTCCGGTTTTTGAATCCTGCGCAACGTAAGAACGAATCAGGGTATCCATGCGGCTTCGCTGATCGCTGGCAAACTGCAGTTCTGATAGCAGCGTATCTAACGCACTGCTGGTGTTGACTGGCCATTCGTGTACCGACCCGCGCACCTGCGGGCCGCGTTCGCCGTTAAGAATACGCACAGAGCGAAGCTCCAGTAGCTCCTGGCCCGCCAGCTGACGACGGATCCAGCGCACGGAAAAAAAGATAATCAGCACCATGAAACCAATGGCGATGGAAAGCGGCGCGGTAACGTGCAGCGAACGGAAATAATTGGCCATCGGATCCAGATAAACCAGATGGATAACCATGCCCGGGTGCTTGAGCGACGGCACGGTGATACTACGGAACTGATTGCTGCTGCCTAACGGACGATAGTTATCGTTGCGGGAATGGCTATAGACTGATTTGCCATTAAGCTGAAAATCAACGTGCACGACTTCGACCGGCGTCATCAGCTCATCCATCTGCGGTTCTAACTGGTCAAAAGATATAGAGACCAGGCGGTTATCCAGCATCGTTGCCACCGCCTGAACGCGGTTGGTCATTTTTAGCTGAATACCGTTATAAAAACTCAGCGAAGCGCCAATCAGCGTGACAAAGATAGTCAGGCTGGTGAGTAACGTGACAAAGGCTGAGAATTTCGTCGTTAATCGCATCCCTGTGTTAACTCCGCGAGTGAATGAGTGCCCGATAAACATCCGGGCTCCAGTGCTGGCGCCTAAACTAAAGTAAGCACTAACTTTCTAAAGAGCGACGCATACTACCAAAGCTGGCGTATCTGGCAATTTATTGCGTTACATCGGTGTAATAATGCCGTTAGCGAGTATAGTCTGCAGAAAAATTTTTCCAATCATCCAACCTACGAGGACCGGAGCATGCAGGCTTTAATCTTAGAACAGCAGGATGGCAAAACTCTCTCTTCGGTGCAAACCATTGACGCCAGCCAGCTGCCGCAGGGCGATGTGACAGTGGATATCGAGTGGTCCAGCCTTAACTATAAAGATGCGCTGGCGATCACCGGTAAAGGAAAAATCATCCGCAACTTTCCGATGATTCCTGGCATCGATTTTGCCGGTTCGGTCCACAGCAGCGAAGATCCTCGCTTTCATGCGGGCCAGCAGGTGCTGCTCACCGGATGGGGCGTTGGCGAAAACCACTGGGGCGGTCTGGCGGAACGCGCTCGCGTTAAAGGCGACTGGCTGGTAGCAATGCCTCAAGGACTGAATGGGCGTAAAGCCATGACCATTGGTACCGCGGGCTTCACCGCCATGCTGTGCGTGATGGCGCTGGAAGATGCCGGAATTCGTCCTGAAGATGGCGAAATTGTAGTTACCGGGGCCAGCGGCGGCGTCGGCAGCACCGCAGTCGCTTTGCTGCATCAGCTGGGGTACAAGGTAGCGGCGGTTTCCGGGCGCGAAAGCACCCATGAATATTTGAAAGCCCTCGGCGCGCAGCGCATCCTTGGCCGAGATGAGTTCGCCGAAACCCGCCCGCTGGAAAAGCAGCTGTGGGCCGGCGCTGTTGACACGGTTGGCGATAAAGTACTGGCAAAAGTACTGGCGCAAATGAACTACGGCGGCTGCGTTGCAGCCTGCGGCCTCGCTGGCGGATTTGCGCTGCCGACCACCGTGATGCCGTTTATTCTGCGCAATGTACGCCTGCAGGGCGTTGACTCGGTGATGACCCCGCCCGCCCGCCGGGCTGAAGCCTGGCAAAGGCTGGTTCGCGATCTGCCGGAATCGTTCTATGCGCACAGCGCAACCGAAATCACCCTCGCCGAAGCCCCTGAGTTTGCTGAAAAGATTATGACCAATAAGATTCAGGGCCGCACGCTGGTTAAAATCGCCTAATCTGCAATTTTTCGTGACATATTCGCAATAACGCCTCGCCTCCGTCATGCTTAGAAAAAACGCATGACGGAGGATGCTATGAAACCCAAAAAACTGACAGAAGCCGACGTTACGGCAGAATCCGTTTTTATGCTGCAACGTCGCCAGGTCCTGAAAATGCTGGGCATCAGCGCGACCGCCCTTTCCCTTACCCCCTCCGCGCAAGCCGATCTGTTGGATTGGTTTAAAGGCAACGATCGCCCGCCGGCCCCGGCGGGCAAAGCGCTAACGTTCGAAAAACCGGCGCAATGGCAAAATAACCTGCCGCTCACGCCGGAGGATAAAGTTGCTGGTTACAACAACTTTTATGAGTTCGGTCTGGATAAAGCCGATCCGGCGGCGAATGCCGGCAGCCTGCGCACCGATCCCTGGACGCTGACGATCGGTGGCGAAGTGGCAAAACCGCTCACGCTCGATCATGACGACCTGACCAGCCGATTCCCGCTGGAAGAACGAATTTATCGAATGCGCTGCGTAGAAGCCTGGTCGATGGTGGTTCCGTGGGTCGGTTTCCCGCTCCATAAGCTGCTGTCGCTGGTCGAACCCACCAGCAATGCTCGCTACGTTGCATTTAAAACGCTTTATGCTCCTGAGCAGATGCCGGGTCAAAAGGACCGTTTTATCGGCGGCGGTCTGGCGTATCCCTACGTTGAAGGACTGCGGCTCGATGAAGCAATGCATCCTCTGACGCTGCTCAGCGTGGGCGTGTATGGCAAGGCGCTGCCCCCGCAGAACGGTGCGCCGGTTCGGCTCACCGTGCCCTGGAAGTACGGCTTCAAAGGGATTAAGTCCATCGTCAGTATTGAGCTCACCCGTGAGCGTCCGCCCACCACCTGGAATCTGGCCGGGCCCGAAGAGTATGGCTTCTACGCCAACGTTAATCCGCATGTCGATCATCCCCGCTGGTCGCAGGCGACTGAGCGTTTTATCGGCGCCGGCGGCGTACTCGACGTTAAACGCCAGCCAACGCTGCTGTTCAACGGCTATGCCGAAGAAGTGGCGTCGCTCTATCGGGGCCTGAATTTGCGGGAGAACTACTAGTGCGCCTGAATGTAAAGCAGATAACCTGGCTGAAAGTGCTTCTCCATCTGGCTGGCTTTTTGCCCGTTGTCTGGCTGTTCTGGGCCGGGCAGCAGGGCTATTTCAGCGCCGACCCGGCAAAGGATATTCAGCACTTTACCGGTAGGATGGCTCTTAAATTCCTGCTGGCTACCTTGCTTGTTTCGCCGCTGGCGCGCTACGCTAAACAGCCGTTATTGATACGCACCCGGCGCTTACTTGGCTTATGGTGCTTTGCCTGGGCAACGCTGCATTTAACCAGCTATACGCTGCTCGAACTCGGGATTAACAATCTGGCGCTTTTGGGTTCAGAAGTTATCAGCAGGCCTTACCTGACGCTGGGTTTACTCAGCTGGCTGATTCTGCTGGCGCTGGCGGCGACCTCCACCCAGGCGATGCAGCGGAAATTAGGCCGCCGTTGGCAAACATTGCATAACTTCGTCTATGTTGTCGCGATCCTTGCGCCGATTCACTACCTGTGGTCAGTGAAGATTTTATCCCCGCAGCCGATCATTTATGCGCTGCTGGCACTGCTGCTTTTAGCATGGCGATACAAGAAGTTTCGCCAGTGGTGGCGCTGATTCCGGATATGTGCAGTTTCCCGCAGTTCTTTTATCAACCGCCCCACTTTACACGATAGCGGTTGATAATCTTCCCTGATAAGACCAGTATTTAGCTGCCAAATGCTACGAAATCGTTATAATGTGCGACTTTGGTTTTCCTTACGGGCTTTTTGAGTCCCGAAAAGGTGACAATCGCGTATCGAAGGTATATTTTGTTTTTTACCCGAGAATGGCAGAAGATGGCCGCATGTTGGCCGGTAAGTTTCGCTTTTTGCTTTCGGGCAGCCGGAGCGTAACCTGTCGACTTATGCCCAATGGCGGCGTCATGAATCAGCAGTAATTCATATGCTTTACAGACGGTGCTAACACGCCTGTCACAATCACACTAAACAAAGAGTACGGAACCCACTCATGGATATTCGTAAGATTAAAAAACTGATCGAGCTGGTTGAAGAATCAGGTATCTCCGAACTGGAAATTTCTGAAGGCGAAGAGTCGGTACGCATTAGCCGTGCCGCGCCAAACGCAGGTTTCCCGGTGATGCAACAGGCTTATGCCGCACCGATGATGCAGCAACAGCCGGCTCTGTCTAACGCAGTCGCAACTGCGGCCACTCCAGCAATGGAAGCCCCTGCGGCAGCGGAAATCAGTGGTCACATCGTACGTTCCCCAATGGTTGGTACTTTCTACCGCACCCCGAGCCCGGACGCGAAAGCCTTCATCGAAATCGGTCAGAAAGTTAACGCGGGCGATACCCTGTGCATCGTTGAAGCCATGAAAATGATGAACCAGATCGAAGCCGATAAATCCGGCGTGGTGAAAGCCATTCTGGTCGAAAGTGGTCAACCGGTAGAATTTGACGAGCCACTGGTCGTCATCGAATAACGAGGCGAACATGCTGGATAAAATTGTTATCGCCAACCGCGGCGAGATTGCATTGCGTATCCTGCGTGCCTGTAAAGAACTGGGCATCAAGACCGTTGCTGTGCACTCAACGGCGGATCGCGATTTAAAACACGTATTGTTAGCGGATGAGACGGTCTGTATTGGCCCGGCTCCGTCCGTAAAAAGTTACCTCAATATCCCGGCTATCATTAGCGCAGCTGAAATCACCGGCGCGGTGGCTATTCACCCGGGTTATGGTTTTCTGTCCGAAAACGCTAACTTCGCTGAGCAGGTTGAGCGTTCCGGCTTTATCTTTATCGGTCCGAAAGCAGACACTATCCGCCTGATGGGCGACAAAGTCTCTGCCATTACCGCAATGAAGAAAGCGGGCGTTCCAACCGTACCGGGCTCTGACGGCCCGCTGGGTGAAGATATGGACGTTAACCGCGCCCATGCCAAACGCATTGGCTACCCGGTGATTATCAAAGCCTCCGGCGGCGGCGGCGGTCGCGGTATGCGCGTCGTGCGCAGCGATGCTGAGCTGGCTCAATCCATCTCCATGACCAAAGCGGAAGCAAAAGCCGCTTTTAACAACGACATGGTGTATATGGAGAAATACCTGGAGAATCCTCGCCACATCGAGATCCAGGTACTGGCTGACGGTCAGGGCAACGCTATCTATCTGGCTGAGCGCGACTGCTCCATGCAGCGTCGTCACCAGAAGGTCGTCGAAGAGGCACCGGCGCCGGGCATTACTCCGGAACTGCGTCGCTATATCGGCGAGCGTTGCTCCAAAGCGTGCGTCGATATCGGCTATCGCGGGGCGGGTACTTTTGAGTTCCTGTTCGAAAACGGCGAGTTCTATTTCATCGAAATGAACACCCGTATTCAGGTAGAACACCCGGTAACCGAGATGATCACCGGCGTCGATCTGATTAAAGAACAGCTGCGCATCGCTGCTGGTCAGCCGCTGTCCATCAAGCAGGAAGAAGTTATGGTTAAAGGCCATGCGGTGGAATGCCGTATCAACGCCGAAGACCCGAACACCTTCCTGCCGAGCCCGGGTAAAATTACCCGCTTCCACGCGCCGGGCGGTTTTGGCGTACGCTGGGAGTCTCATATCTACGCAGGCTACACCGTACCTCCGTACTATGACTCAATGATCGGCAAGCTGATCTGCTATGGTGAAAACCGTGATGTCGCGATTGCCCGCATGAAAAATGCGCTGCAGGAGCTGATTATCGATGGCATCAAAACCAACATAGATCTGCAGATCCGCATCATGAACGACGAACATTTCCAGAATGGTGGCACCAATATCCACTATCTGGAGAAAAAACTCGGATTGCAGGAGAAGTAATTCTCTTACTGCTGCAAAAGGCCGGATAATCCGGCCTTTTTTCTTTTTCTCTCCTCTCCGCTTTTCCATGCGGTACAATCCCCGCTTTCTTCATCCTCAAGGGACAAAAAATGGACAAACGTTTTGTTCAGGCCCATAAAGAGGCGCGCTGGGCGCTGTGGCTAACCCTTCTTTATCTTGCGGCCTGGCTGGCTGCCGCCTATTTGCCGGGCGTCGGTATTGGCATAACCGGCCTGCCGCACTGGTTTGAAATGGCCTGCCTGCTGGTACCGCTGGTGTTTATCCTGCTGTGCTGGGCAATGGTAAAACTGATTTATCGCGATATTCCTCTGGAGGATGACGATGCAGCTTGAAGTCATACTGCCGCTTGTCGCCTACCTGCTGGTGGTGTTTGCTCTCTCCATCTATGCGATGCGTAAGCGCGTAACGGGTTCCTTCCTGAACGAATATTTCCTCGGTAGCCGCTCGATGGGCGGCATTGTATTAGCCATGACGCTTACGGCTACCTATATCAGCGCAAGCTCGTTTATAGGCGGCCCCGGCGCGGCCTATAAATATGGTCTCGGCTGGGTACTGCTGGCGATGATCCAGCTTCCTGCTATCTGGCTCTCGCTGGGAATTTTGGGTAAGAAATTCGCCATTCTGGCGCGACGTTATAATGCCGTAACGCTGAACGATATGCTCTTTGCCCGCTATCAAAGCCGCCTGCTGGTCTGGCTCGCGAGCCTGAGCCTACTGGTTGCTTTTGTTGGGGCAATGACGGTGCAGTTCATCGGCGGGGCGCGCCTGCTGGAAACCGCGGCGGGCATCCCCTACGAAACCGGCCTGCTGATTTTTGGCGTCAGTATCGCACTTTATACCGCGTTCGGCGGTTTTCGTGCCAGCGTCCTCAATGACACCCTCCAGGGGATGGTAATGCTGATAGGAACGATTGTTCTGCTGGTTGGCGTCGTGCATGCGGCTGGCGGGCTACATAATGCGGTAGAAACGCTGCAAACTATCGATCCTAAGCTGGTCTCTCCGCAGGGGGCTGATGATATTCTTTCTCCCACCTTTATGACCTCTTTTTGGGTGCTGGTCTGCTTCGGGGTGATTGGCCTTCCGCACACCGCCGTTCGCTGCATCTCCTATAAAGACAGCAAAGCGGTTCACCGGGGAATTATCATTGGCACAGTAGTCGTCGCGATCCTGATGTTTGGTATGCACCTTGCTGGAGCGCTCGGCCGCGCGGTGATCCCGGATCTGACGGTGCCGGATCTGGTCATCCCTACCCTCATGGTGAAAGTATTGCCGCCATTTGCCGCCGGGATCTTCCTCGCTGCGCCAATGGCCGCCATTATGTCGACGATCAACGCTCAACTGCTGCAAAGTTCCGCTACGATCATTAAAGATCTGTATCTGAATCTGCGCCCCGAGCAGATAACAAATGAAACCCGGTTGAAGCGGATGTCGGCAACGATCACCCTGCTGTTGGGCGCTTTACTGCTGCTGGCAGCCTGGCGTCCGCCTGAGATGATTATCTGGCTCAACCTGCTGGCGTTCGGCGGCCTGGAGGCCGTGTTCTTATGGCCGCTGGTGCTGGGCCTGTACTGGGAACGAGCGAACGCGAAAGGCGCATTGAGCGCGATGATCGTCGGCGGCGTACTCTATGCCATACTCGCCACTTTTAATCTTCAGTACCTGGGCTTCCATCCGATAGTGCCCTCGTTACTGTTAAGTTTATTGGCTTTCCTGGTCGGAAACCGCTTCGGAACCTCCGCCCCGCAAGCCGCCGTATTGACTATTGATAAATAAAGAGTTTTGCCATGCCATGGATCCAACTGAAACTGAACACTACCGGCGCGAACGCGGAAGAACTGAGCGATGCGCTGATGGAAGCGGGTTCCGTTTCCATTACTTTCCAGGATACGCACGACACGCCGGTATTCGAACCTCTGCCGGGCGAGACCCGTCTGTGGGGCGATACTGATGTTATCGGCCTGTTTGACGCTGAAACAGACATGCAAGAAGTGGTCGCGATTCTGGAGCAGCATCCGCTGCTGGGCGCCGGTTTCGTGCATAAAATCGAACAACTGGAAGATAAAGACTGGGAGCGCGAATGGATGGATAACTTCCACCCTATGTGCTTCGGTAAACGCCTGTGGATCTGCCCGAGCTGGCGGGATGTGCCGGATGAAAACGCCGTTAACGTGATGCTCGATCCGGGCCTGGCGTTTGGTACCGGTACGCATCCCACAACGGCAATGTGCCTCGAATGGCTGGATGGACTCGATCTCGCAGGCAAAACGATCATCGATTTTGGCTGCGGCTCAGGCATTCTGGCCATTGCGGCCTTAAAGCTGGGCGCAGCGAAAGCGATTGGTATTGATATCGATCCGCAGGCGATTCAGGCCAGCCGCGATAACGCCGAGCGCAACGGGGTCTCTGAACGTCTGGAACTGTATCTGCCTAAAGATCAGCCAGAGGCGATGAAAGCCGATGTCGTGGTCGCAAACATTCTGGCTGGCCCATTACGCGAGCTAGCCCCGCTTATCAGCGTGCTGCCGGTTACAGGCGGTCTGCTGGGGCTTTCCGGCATCCTTGCCAGCCAGGCGGAAAGCGTTTGTGAGGCATACGCCGACCTCTTTAATCTCGATCCCGTCGTGGAGAAAGAGGAGTGGTGCCGGATTACCGGTATTAAAAAGTAATCTCTCCTTGTGGCCTCATCGCAGGCCACAAATTTTCGCGTTTTCTGTACAAAATCATTCGCCCAATAAGAATAAGATGATGCGGTAACATATTGTAGTTACCAATAAAATCATCAACTTATTCATTGGACGAATTATATGAAAACATCTTTAGGCAAGGCGGCATTGTTGGTGTTAAGCATGATGCCCATTACGGTTTTTGCTTCCCATTGGGGCTATGAAGGCGAAGGTTCGCCGGAGCACTGGGGAGCGCTCAGTGAAGAGTACAAAACCTGCCAGAGCGGCATGAACCAATCTCCCATCAACATCGATACCACGTTCAAAGCGCACCTGTCATCGTTGGAAACCCACTATATTGATGGCCCAATTACGCTCATCAACAATGGTCACACCATTCAGGCCGGGTTAAAAACTACCACAGCGGACACCATTACAATTGACGGTACGCCATTTACCCTTCAGCAGTTCCATTTCCATGCCCCGAGCGAAAATACCGTTCACGGTAAGCACTATGCGATGGAGATGCACCTGGTCCATACCAACGCTCAAGGAGCCATCACTGTCGTAGCGGTGATGTTTGACCAGGGGGCGGAAAATAGTGAGCTGAACAAACTGTGGGCCACTATGCCGGAAAAAGCGGAGCAGAATGCGAAGATCAGCACGCAAATGGACCTCAACGCCCTGCTTCCTGCGGACAAGACATACTGGCGATTCAGCGGCTCTCTGACTACTCCGCCCTGCTCTGAAGGGGTAACCTGGATTGTCCTTAAGCATCCGCTAACGTTGTCTGCCGCGCAGCTGGCAAAATTTAGCCACACCATGCATCACGATAATAATCGTCCGGTGCAGCCGCTGAATGGTCGCGTCGTCATTGAGTAAACATCAGATACGCTTCACGATCATGTTCTGAAATGAGAGCTAACTCACATAAAGCCAAGATAATTTGCTGATTAATTCAGCAGATTATCTTGTCCACACCCCAGGCCGGGAAGAAAAAATGAGAAGTTATGCAAAAATATATGTGTAGATAAATTCATCACATATTTTTAATGCAATGATTTATAAAGCTAATTATTCATGAGCGCCGACCTGGACGGCGATTCTTTGATCCACCTCAGTGGATTGCTCAAAGTTTGGCCTTTCATCTCGTGCAAAAAATGCGTAATATACGCCGCCTTGCAGTCACAGTATGGTCATTTCTTAACTCATGCGCATCGGACACTACCAGCTCAGAAATCGACTTATCGCAGCGCCTATGGCTGGCATTACTGACAGACCATTCCGGACGCTGTGTTACGAGATGGGAGCAGGGTTGACCGTATCCGAGATGATGTCCTCCAACCCGCAGGTCTGGGAGAGCGACAAGTCCCGCTTACGGATGGTGCACGTTGATGAGCCCGGTATTCGTACCGTGCAAATCGCCGGCAGCGTGCCGGAAGAGATGGCTGCAGCCGCCCGTATTAACGTGGAAAGCGGCGCCCAAGTTATTGATATCAATATGGGGTGTCCGGCTAAAAAAGTGAATCGTAAGCTTGCAGGTTCAGCCCTCTTGCAGTACCCCGACCAGGTGAAGTCGATCCTGACGGCGGTCGTCAAAGCAGTGGACGTTCCCGTAACTCTCAAGATTCGCACCGGTTGGGAACCGGAACACCGTAACTGTGTAGAAATTGCCCAACTGGCTGAAGAATGTGGCATTCAGGCTCTGACTATTCACGGACGCACCCGCGCCTGCTTGTTTAACGGAGACGCTGAGTACGACAGTATTCGGGCAGTTAAGCAGAAAGTTTCCATTCCGGTTATCGCGAATGGCGACATTACTGACCCGCTTAAAGCCAGAGCCGTACTCGACTATACGGGGGCTGATGCCCTTATGATAGGCCGTGCGGCTCAGGGAAGACCCTGGATCTTTCGGGAAATCCAGCACTATCTGGACACTGGAGAGCTGCTGCCCCCGCTGCCCCTGGCAGAGGTTAAGCGCTTGCTTTGTGCACACGTTCGGGAACTGCATGGCTTTTACGGCCACGCAAAAGGGTACCGAATCGCACGCAAACACGTATCCTGGTATCTGCAGGAACACGCTCCAGATGACCAGTTTCGGCGCACATTCAACGCCATAGAAGATTCCAGCGAACAGCTGGAGGCGTTGGAGGCATACTTCGAAAATTTTGCGTAATAGAAATAAAGAGCTGACAGAACTATGTTCGAACAACGCGTAAATTCTGACGTACTGACCGTTTCTACCGTTAACTCTCAGGATCAGGTAACTCAAAAGCCCCTGCGTGACTCGGTTAAACAGGCACTGAAGAACTATTTTGCTCAACTGAACGGTCAGGATGTTAATGACCTGTATGAGCTGGTACTGGCTGAAGTAGAACAGCCCCTGTTGGACATGGTGATGCAATACACCCGCGGTAACCAGACCCGTGCTGCCCTGATGATGGGCATCAACCGTGGTACTCTGCGTAAAAAGCTGAAAAAATACGGCATGAACTGATACTAATCAGTTAAGTGTTTGATATAAAAGGCGCTCTTCGGCATGGGGAAGCGCCTTTTTTATTGCATCCGTTTTAATGATTGACTATCGCCTGTAGCCCGCGGGTTCCGCAAAGGACCGACATAATATTATCAACCAAAGCGGGAGCCTGATGATACAGGTCGAATTTTCCGGGCTCTACGAGCCAGTTTTTAATAATACCGACAAATGCGCTATGTAATACAATTAATGAAATTTCAACGTTGGTTTCCTCTGGTAATAATCCGTTACGAATGCACAGCTGTAAAACACTGCGAATAATGGGATAGCTAAAACCAATTTTTTTGCGAATCTCAGCCTCGGATATCATCTCGCTGGAAAACTCACACTTCTGATACAGAATTTGCATTAGCGCACGTTGACGGGGATTAATGGCGATATATTGCAGACCGATAATAAATTTTTCTCGTAGCCTGCTGAGCGGGTCCTGAGCGTGTGAAGAGGTAAATTCATGTTTAAGCAGATCACGTAACGGAAGCTGCTGTTGCCACATTTCATTAAAGAGTTCCGCTTTGCTGGAAAAGTGCCAGTAGACTGCTCCCCGCGTCACGCCAGCAGCATCAGCGATATCGGCTAACGTTGTACCGGTCACGCCGCGTAGGGCAAACTGTTGAATGGCTGACTCAATCAAAAGCTGCCGCGTCTTTAACGCATCTTCTTTCGTTCTTCTAGGCATACGGTGCTCCGCTCTACGCCAGATTAAGAGTGTGGGAAATAAGTGAATACGTATAAACCTAACATCTGACAATGAATATTGTTTAGCAAAAATACAGATAAGTTAAATCTCAAGTGAAATGCAAATAAATACACCACAAGAATAATTAAAAGAAATTTATTCACCGATTAAATATCAGTGTAAGCAAATTTTAAATTGAGATCATTCTCAAAACATAATCACCGATATTTTGTTTTTGCGTGCCTTGCTGATGGCTAAAAAATAACTATTTCTTACATCCACCGTTTTTTATTTGTAGGATACCAAACCGCATTTTAATTCATTATTTCTTGCACAGATTCGTGGCCAAGCCTGGCTCAAAATCTATAAGGAACAGCAATGACACGTCACGTCAGGGTTACACTTTTATCCAGCCTCATCATCCCGGCCCTCCTGCTCAGCGGCTGTGATGATTCAGGCGATCGGCAACCGCATGCGCAGATACCTCAGGTCTCCGTTTATGTGGTGAACAGCGCGCCGCTGTCCGTGACCACGGAGCTACCTGGCCGGACATCAGCTTACCGCGTAGCGGAAGTTCGCCCGCAGGTTAGCGGCATTATCCTGCATCGTAACTTTGTCGAAGGTAGCGATGTCGCCGCTGGACAGTCTCTCTATCAAATCGATCCGGCGACCTATCAGGCAGCTTATAACAGCGCAAAGGGGGATGAAGCGAAAGCAGAGGCCGCAGCGGCTATCGCCCATTTAACGGTCAAACGTTATGCGCCTCTTCTCGGCACAAAATATATCAGCCAGCAGGAATACGATCAGGCAGTAGCGACTGCCCGCCAGGCGGATGCCGATGTTATCGCAACAAAAGCCGCCGTTGAAAGCGCGCGCATTGATTTGGCGTACACCAAAGTGACTTCACCTATCGGCGGTCGCATCGGCAAATCCAGCGTAACCGAAGGCGCACTGGTGACAAATGGTCAGGCTGATGCAATGGCGACGGTACAGCAGCTCGATCCTATTTATGTTGATGTTACCGAATCCAGTAATGATTTCATGCGCCTGAAGCAGGAGAGTCTGCAGCAGGGCAGTGGCACTAAAAGCGTGCAGCTGATTATGGAAAACGGTCAACCTTATGCGCTGCGGGGCACTTTGCAGTTCTCCGATGTTACGGTAGATGAGAGCACCGGCTCTATTACGCTGCGCGCGATCTTCCCCAACCCACAGCATGCTCTGCTGCCAGGAATGTTTGTTCGCGCTCGCATCAACGAAGGTATTTCACCAGACGCTATTCTCGTTCCTCAGCAGGGGGTAACCCGTACGCCGCGCGGCGATGCCAGCGTGATGCTCGTCAATGACAAAAACCAGGTTGAAACGCGGCCAGTCACCGCCTCGCAGGCAATTGGCGATAAGTGGTTAATTACGAGCGGTCTGAAAGCCGGTGAAAAGGTCATCGTCAGCGGTCTGCAGAAAGTGCGTCCCGGCGTCACGGTGAAGGCCGAAGAGGATACCGCGACGACTGTCGCGCAATAAGGTAAGAATCCCTATGTCTAAGTTTTTTATCCATCGCCCGGTTTTCGCCTGGGTGCTGGCAATCATCATGATGATTGCCGGCGGCCTCGCGATCATGCAGCTCCCGATAGCACAATACCCGACCATCGCACCGCCTGCGGTCGCTATCTCCGCCACCTACCCTGGCGCGGATGCCCAAACCGTACAGGATACGGTGACTCAGGTTATCGAACAGAACATGAACGGTATTGATAACCTGATGTATATGTCCTCAACCAGCGATTCCGCCGGCGGCGTGACCATTACGCTGACCTTTACCTCGGGTACGGATCCGGATATTGCGCAAGTTCAGGTACAGAATAAACTCCAGCTGGCAACGCCGCTACTGCCTCAGGAAGTACAGCAGCAGGGGATTAGCGTCGAGAAATCAAGCAGTAGCTTCTTAATGGTCGCTGGTTTCATCTCCGATAACCCCAGCACCACTCAGGATGATATCTCTGACTATGTGGCCTCGAACGTCAAAGATACTATCAGCCGCCTTAACGGCGTGGGTGATGTACAGCTCTTCGGCGCACAGTATGCAATGCGCATCTGGCTGGATGGAAACCTGCTGAATAAGTACAATTTGACGCCTGTTGACGTCATTAACCAGCTTAAAATCCAAAACGATCAGATTGCTGCAGGGCAGCTTGGCGGCACTCCGGCCCTTAAAGGCCAGCAGCTAAATGCATCCATCATTGCCCAGACGCGATTGAAGGACCCCGCAGAATTTGGCAAAGTAACTCTGCGAGTGAACGCCGACGGGTCAGTCGTGCATCTGAAAGATGTGGCACGCATTGAGCTGGGCGGAGAAAACTATAACGTCGTCGCAAGAATCAATGGCAAGCCAGCTTCAGGCCTGGGAATTAAACTTGCGACCGGCGCTAATGCCCTTGATACCGCCGCGGCGATAAAAGCGAAGCTTGCCGAACTGCAGCCGTACTTCCCACAGGGGATGAAGGTCGTCTATCCTTACGACACCACGCCGTTTGTGAAAATCTCTATCCACGAGGTGGTGAAGACGCTATTTGAAGCCATCATCCTCGTCTTCCTTGTGATGTATCTGTTCTTACAGAATATCCGGGCTACTCTGATCCCCACTATCGCGGTTCCGGTCGTTCTGCTTGGCACCTTTGCCGTGCTGGCAACATTCGGTTACTCCATCAATACGCTAACGATGTTTGGCATGGTGCTGGCAATAGGCCTGCTGGTCGACGATGCTATCGTGGTAGTGGAAAACGTCGAACGCGTGATGGTAGAAGAGAAGCTCTCCCCAAAAGAGGCGACGGAAAAATCGATGTCGCAAATCCAGGGGGCATTGGTGGGTATTGCCATGGTGCTATCGGCGGTGTTTGTCCCCATGGCCTTCTTTGGCGGCTCTACGGGGGCGATTTATCGGCAGTTTTCTATCACCATCGTCTCCGCGATGGCGCTGTCCGTACTGGTGGCGCTGATCCTGACCCCAGCGCTTTGTGCCACCTTACTGAAACCCGCATCAGCCGATCATCATGAGAAAAAAGGATTTTTTGGCTGGTTTAATGCGAAATTCGATCGTAGCGTAAATCACTACACCAACAGCGTGAGTGGGATCCTGCGCTGTACCGGGCGCTATCTAATCATCTATTTGCTAATCGTTGTGGGTATGGCGGTATTGTTTATGCGCCTGCCCACCTCTTTCTTGCCGGATGAGGATCAGGGGGTATTTATGACCATGATCCAGCTCCCTTCAGGCGCAACGCAGGAACGCACGCAGAAGGTTCTTGATACGGTTACCGATTACTATCTGCATAAAGAGAAGGCGAACGTTGAAAGCGTCTTTACCGTTAACGGCTTTAGCTTTAGCGGCCAGGGCCAAAACTCCGGTATGGCGTTTGTCAGCCTGAATCCATGGGAAGAGCGCAGCGGCGCAGAGAATGGCGTTGAGGCAATCATCAAACGGGCTACCGTTGCCTTTAGTCAGATTAAAGATGCTATGGTCTTTCCTTTCAACCTGCCGGCAATTATCGAGCTGGGTACGGCTACCGGTTTTGATTTTGAGCTTATCGATCAGGGTAACCTGGGCCATAGCGCATTAACCCAGGCCCGTAATCAACTTCTGGGTATGGTGAGAGAATACCCTGACCAGCTGGTACGCGTTCGCCCCAACGGGCTCGAAGACACGCCGCAATTCAAGCTTGATGTCGATCAGGAGAAAGCTCAGGCTCTGGGTATTTCGCTATCCGATATCAATGAGACCATTTCCGCGGCGCTAGGGGGCTACTACGTTAACGACTTTATTGACCATGGACGCGTGAAAAAAGTCTACGTTCAGGCCGATGCTAAATTCCGTATGCTGCCGAGCGATATCAATAATATGTACGTTCGCAGCGCGAACGGCGAGATGGTCCCGTTCTCCGCATTCGTGACCTCGCGCTGGGTTTATGGTTCACCGCGCCTGGAGCGCTACAATGGTTTACCCTCTATGGAAGTTTTGGGGGAAGCGGCACCGGGGAAAAGTACCGGTGATGCGATGATTTTAATGGAACAGCTAGCCAGCAAGCTTCCTGCCGGTATTGGTTACGACTGGACGGGAATGTCCTATCAAGAACGTTTATCGGGTAATCAGGCGCCAGCCCTGTATGCCATTTCGCTGATTGTCGTCTTTCTGTGTCTTGCGGCGCTTTATGAAAGCTGGTCGATTCCCTTCTCTGTCATGCTCGTCGTACCATTAGGCGTTGTTGGAGCATTACTCGCGGCGTCGTTACGCGGGCTTAATAATGACGTTTATTTCCAGGTAGGTTTATTAACCACTATTGGCCTCTCTGCGAAAAACGCGATTCTTATCGTTGAGTTTGCCAAAGACCTGATGGATAAAGAAGGCAAGGGCATTATCGAAGCCACACTGGAAGCATCCCGTATGCGTCTACGTCCTATCCTGATGACTTCCCTTGCTTTTATTTTGGGTGTTCTGCCTCTGGTTATTAGCCATGGCGCAGGCAGCGGAGCTCAAAATGCAGTAGGTACCGGAGTTATGGGCGGAATGTTGACGGCAACATTGCTGGCTATATTCTTTGTCCCGGTCTTCTTTGTGGTAGTAAGGCGGCGCTTTACCAGGCACATAGACTAAATATTCTTTCCAGGGCACCCATCCGGTGCCTTTTTTCTTGCCTGAAAAATAAATACCTATCTCACTGATATTAAATATATTTATTATTCTTTAACCTACCCTCGCCCCGCAACCCACATTATTTACTCATAATCATCTGTCTTTCTTAATAATATTTACGTTAGTCATAAATTGAGATTATTTACTCTGGCGGCCAACTATATTTCTGATGATAAAATAAGCTGTTCCGTATGTACGTGGGTTCGCCACTACAGCGAAGCGGATTATTTAGAGGTAACATCATGAACAAATTTATTATAGTGGCATTGCTGGCTACGCTACTTGCCGGCTGTGCACATGACTCTCCGTGCGTACCGGTTTATGACTCTGAAGGTAGACTCGTCCATACCAATACTTGTGTGAAAGGAACAACTCAGGATAACTGGGAAACCGCTGGCGCGATTGCCGGCGGCGCAGCCGCGGTAGCTGGCCTGACGCTCGGTATTGTAGCTTTAACCCGTTAACGCCTTCTCTTCTCTGCCATAAAAGGTACCGGAGGGTTATCCGGTACCGCTTCCCCGAAGGTAAGTTCCGCGATGCTTAACGGTATCACCCGCGACTAAAGGCCGGGCAAAGCCCCTCCCCTCAGATAACGTCAAACGGATAAATTGCCATTACCAGCCAGGAAAAAGGATATTTACGCAGGAGCGAAAACGCAAAAAGCCCATCCTGACGGATGGGCTTTTTACTTGTTTGATGCCTGGCAATGCCCTACTCTCACATGGGGAGACCCCACACTACCATCGGCGCTACGGCGTTTCACTTCTGAGTTCGGCATGGGGTCAGGTGGGACCACCGCGCTATCGTTGCCAGGCAAATTCTTTTCAAATCGCCGAACTTTAACCTAAAAACTGGTGCTGATACCCAGAGTCGAACTGGGGACCTCACCCTTACCAAGGGTGCGCTCTACCAACTGAGCCATATCAGCACACTTAATTTGATGCCTGGCAGTTCCCTACTCTCACATGGGGAGACCCCACACTACCATCGGCGCTACGGCGTTTCACTTCTGAGTTCGGCATGGGGTCAGGTGGGACCACCGCGCTAGTGCCGCCAG